>NZ_JRAR01000072.1:0-77555 GCF_000768935.1 Porphyromonas sp. COT-290 OH860
CCTAGACGCGTTAGCTCCGAGCGAAAGCGACTGATGGTGCTATGATCGGGAGAGGGATAGCCAAGGTCTAAGCCAAGGAATTCGCTGAAAAGCAGTGAATCATTGATGCGTTCCTCCACCTCATAATCGCTCAAACCATACCATGTCTCTAGCAAAAGAATCTTGAACATCAGCAAGGCATCGTAGGCAGGGTTGCCTACGGCATTTTGTGTCTTGGTGTACTTCTTGTTCAGCAGCGTGCGGATACCTCTCCAATCAACGCAAGCATTGATTTGTCGGAGAAAGGAGTGCTTCATNCATGTCGATACAGTTAATTACATGTTAAATATATTAATAATCAGAGATATATACAACATTTCTAGCCGAAAGGCGGCTAAATGTCGTGCAACGGTCTCTCTTCACAAGTCTTCGTGAGAGTAGACCATTTCGCACTTAATTTGGCAAGCGAGGATAAAAAGAGTACCTTTGTGATAGTTAAAAGAATTGGTATGCAAGTCAATCAACCACGCCAGTATGCCATCTCCGATATGTTGGAGGCGGAAATCAAAGCACTACAGTCCATTCCTCAAACTAATGATTACGAGAGAGCCATCGGCATTATCCTTGAGTATATACACGAGGGGAGAGGTCGCTTGATTACCTCGGGTATGGGTAAGGCTGGACAAATTGCTCTGAATATCGCTACGACATTTAGCTCTACCGGTACACCAGCCTACTTCGTGCATCCTAGCGAGGCCCAACATGGCGATCTGGGTATGGTTTGTCCCGGAGATGTCTTGCTGATCATCAGCAACTCGGGTAAGACCCGTGAGGTGCTCGAGCTCGTAGAGCTGGCGCGGCAAATGATACCAGATATACCTACTATACTTATCACTGGCAAGGTGGATAGTCCACTAGCCAGTATGGTGGATGTATGCCTCTCGACAGGTAATCCGCCCGAGATATGCCCTCTAGGGCTGACCCCAACGACTAGTACTACGGTTATGACCGTGCTAGGAGATTTGCTTGTCGTAAGCGTGATGCAGCGCATCGGATTTGGCCATCACGAGTATGCGTTGCGGCATCATGGGGGTTATCTTGGGGCTAAGAGCCGAGAGGAAGCAAGGAATAGTAAGTAAAGACAGACGTGAGTTTGTCTTTAGGGTCGAGGTATTTTGTCCCATATCTATATTATCTAGTCGCTTATTTAGGGGCGTATCAGTTCTTCGTGTTCGGTGCCTGCCATTGAGATGATGGCCGAGCCGAGGGCGTATAATTATTCATATAACGAAGACAATTGAAAACATTTGAAGAATTGGGCGTATCTACGCCTATCTGCCAAGCCGTTTCTGAGCTTGGCTACATTCAGCCTATGCCCGTACAGGAGGCTGTAATCCCTTATCTTTTGGGTGATCCTATCGACCTAGTAGCTTTGGCGCAGACTGGGACAGGTAAGACGGCAGCCTTTGGACTTCCGCTCTTGCAGAAGCTGTCGGAGTATGCCGAACCATCAGCCGCACCAAGAGCCTTGGTGCTCTGCCCTACACGTGAGCTCTGTTTGCAGATAGCCGACGACCTAGTAGCTTACAGTAAATATCTACCCAATGTTCGTGTCCTTCCGATCTACGGAGGTTCGTCCATCGAAGCTCAGATCCGTACCCTCAAGCGTGGGGTCGAAGTCATAGTAGCTACCCCCGGTCGTCTGATAGATTTGATGGAGCGTGGTGCGGCATCACTTGCCGAAGTACGTACTGTTATTCTGGACGAAGCTGATGAGATGCTCAATATGGGTTTTGCCGATAGCCTCAAGACTATTTTGGCTGATGTACCAGAGGAACGCCACCTCTTGCTTTTCTCGGCTACGATGCCAAAAGAGATCGCTTCTATTGCTAAGTCCTACATGCGCAACCCACAGGAGATCGTGGTAGGTAATAAGAACGAAGGCAATGCTAATATCAAGCATGTCTATTATATGGTAGCTGCACGCCACAAGTATCTTGCCCTCAAGCGTATCGTAGACTACTATCCTAATATATATGGTATCGTCTTCTGCCGCACTCGCAAGGAAACACAAGAAATTGCCGACCAACTCATCAAAGATGGCTACAATGCCGATTCGCTTCATGGGGAGCTCAGTCAGGCGCAGCGTGACTATGTGATGCAGAAGTTCCGTATTCGGAATTTGCAGATTCTCGTAGCCACCGATGTAGCGGCTCGTGGCCTAGATGTCAATGACCTTACTCATGTCATTCACTATGGTCTGCCCGATGATATAGAGAGCTATACGCACAGATCTGGACGTACGGCACGTGCAGGTAAGACGGGGTTATCCATCGCCATCTGTCATAGTCGTGAGCGTGGTAGGCTCAAGGATATTGAGCGCATTATCAATAGTAAGATTGAGCGTGTACACATTCCGAGCGGCCGTGACATCTGTGAGAAGCAACTATACAACCTTGCCGACCGTATTGAGCGAGTTGATATGACAGAGGACGCAACACTTGAGGCTTTCTTACCGGGCATCGTGCGCAAGCTTGATTGGCTCGATAAGGAGGAACTATTGCGTCGCCTGATGCTGATGGAGTTTCGTCGTCTGCTCGATTACTATGAGAGTGTAGATGAAATCGAGGAGGCCGATGACAAGGGACGCCTAGAGCGCAGCGCCGAGAGCAGCAAGACCAAGCGTGAGCGTGGAGCCGAACCCGGCATGACGCGTCTGTTTATCAACTTTGGTAAGATGGATCGTATGTTCCCCAATAAGCTTATTGAGCTGATCAATAAGTGTGTGCCGGGACGCGTCAAGATAGGTAAGATTGATCTTTTGCCTCGCTTCTCTTTCTTCGATGTAGACGAGCATGATGCACAAGAGGTTGTAGATAGCATGAATCGCTACGAGGTTGAGGGTAGACGTATCTCTGTTGAGTTTGCAGACAAAGCTCCGACGGCGGTGCGTAGTTCTAGAGGTGTTTCGCCTAGGGGGGAGCGCAAGGCTTCTAGAGGTTCGGATAGAGGATTCGAGCGTAGTGAACGTCGTGGTAGACGCTCCGATGCAGATAGCTGGAGTGACGAACGATCTAGCGCCCGCAAGGCTCGCAAAGGGCAGAATAGAGGAGATGCTCCCTTTTATGGTCGTTATGCCAAGAAGCGGAAATAGGAGAGGTTGTGTTACAATGTTAATAATGTAGCTTAAGCTAAGGAGGAGTACAATAGGGGCGGCGTGACGAAACTTGCATTTCGACACGCCGTCCTTCGTATTAGCTTGTTTATAGGTGTATAGAGAGAGCGAGGTTGAGTGCTTCATCTGGCAAATGCTTATATTTGTTCTCGTATTTTGGGTATTGCTATTTTGTTAATCGCATTATGAAGAAATTAATCATTACACTAAGTTTAGCAGCTATGCTTGCAGCTTGTCAAGGAGAGAAGAAGTCCAATTCTTCTCTAGAGGGAAATCCCCTCTTCATAGAGAATACGTTGGAGTTTGGAGCTCCTGCTTTTGATCAGATCAGGCCTGAGCACTTTATGCCTGCTTTCGTTGAAGGTATGAGGCAGCATCTGGCAGAGATCGACTCTATTGTCAATAACCTCGAGGTACCTACTTTCGAGAATACCCTTGTGCCTCTACAGCGGGCTGGTCTATTGCTTGAGCGTACCTCAACTGTTTTCTCTGGCTTGGCGGGAGCTAATGCAACGGACGAAATCAGAAAAATAGAGGAAGAAGTAACGCCTCTGCTTACGAAGCACTCAGATGCTATAGCTCTCAATGATAGGCTATTTCAGCGTGTCAAGACTGTTTATGAACAACAAATGCATGAGCTTGAGGGCGAAGATGCTCGTTTGCTAGAGATTACCTACAACGACTTCGTTAAACAAGGCGCCAATCTTACAGCCGAGGGTAAGGAGCAACTGAAGAAGGTTAATGAAGAGCTAAGCGTCTTGACTACCAAGTTCAATAATTTAGTCAAGGACGGTACGCAGGCGGCAGGTATTCTTGTTGATACGGAGGCCGAGCTAGATGGGTTGTCGCCTGCTTCAATTGCTCAAGCTAAACAAGATGCCGAGCAGGCTGGACACACAGGCAAGTATCTGCTCAACATACAGAATACGACACGCTCTGCTTATTTGCCTGAGCTCAACAATCGTGATTTGCGTCGCCGTCTGCTCGAGGCGTCTATGATGCGTGGTGAGCGTGGCGACGCCAATGATACTCGCCAGATCGTTCTAGATATTACACGACTAAGAGCAGAGAAAGCTCGTATTCTAGGGTTCGACAACTATGCTAGCTGGGGCCTGAAGGATCAAATGGCCAGCAAGCCAGAGCATGTGTACAGCTTTATCCATAAGCTCGTTGAGGCATATGCTCCCAAGGCACAGGCTGATGCTGCCGATCTAGAGGCTTTCGCCCGCAAGACAGAGGGATCCGACTTCAAGCTTGAGGCTTGGGACTGGGATTACTACGCCGAAAAACTCCGTAAGCAGCGCTACGATCTAGACGAGAACGACATCAAACCTTACTTTGCTTTGGATAGTGTGGTTAAGAATGGCTTGTTCTTTGTGGCCAAGCAGCTCTATGGAGTGGACTTTGTAGAGCGCCATGATCTGCCCGTCTACGCCGATCATGTCAAAGTCTATGACTTGCTCGATGAGAAGGGTGATAAGATTGCAATTTTCTACACCGACTACTATCGTCGCCCAACGAAAAGTGGCGGGGCATGGATGAGTAACTGGGTAGAGCAATCCCGCCTACTGGGCAGAAAGCCAGTAGTCTATAATGTGTGCAACTATGCTCCTCCAGTTGGTGGCGAGCCTACTCTACTTAATATGGACGAGGTGACGACCCTATTCCATGAATTTGGGCATGGTCTACACGGCCTCTTTGCTGACCAGAAGTACACCAAGCTCTCTGGTACCAGTGTAGCACGTGACTTTGTTGAGATGCCCTCTCAGTTCCACGAACATTGGGCTACTCACCCCGAAGTGCTGAGGAACTATGCCAAGCACTATAAGACTGGCGAACCCATCCCTGCAGAGCTAGTAGAGCGTATGAATGCAGCGGCCAAGTTTAATCAAGCCTATGCTCTGGGTGAGAATATCTCAGCGGTGGTAATTGATATGGCTTGGCATATGCGAGATGGCCAGAGTGAGGTGAGCGATGTGGCTAAGTTTGAGAGCGAAGCCCTCAAGAATATGGGAATGCTCAATGCGCAGATCCCCCCACGCTACCGCAGTACTTACTTCCGCCATAGCATGGGTGGTGGGTACTCTGCTGGGTACTATGCCTACCTATGGGCTGAGGTACTAGACAATAATACGTACGACTGGTTCCTAGAGAACGGAGGCTTCACTCGTGAGAACGGACAGCGTCTAAGAGATCTGATCCTATCTCGAGGCAACTCCAAGGATCTGAATGTAATTTTCCAAGACATGACAGGCCTCTCTGAGCCCAAAATTGAGAGCCTTATGAAGGCAAGAGGGCTCAAGTAGCTAGTTCGTTTGTAGCCGTTGGCTAGTATGCCTAGACGGCAAATATCCTAGGGCTGTGGTACAATCTGATTTTGTCCACAGCCCTTTTTGTGTGTCGTCAGAATACGAAAAATGCAACGTGCTGAGGCTGTAGAGAGCATAATGAGGTATGTGACCTGAGCTAAACTTTGTTAGCAATGTAGCATTCAGCTGCTGTTATATGTTTATTATTTACTGTGTGGAATGTCTGATTTATAGCCTATCGCAAGCCTTGTGGAACGTAGATGAAGTAACAATGCTGGTTGTCAGGAGCGGTGAATAAGAAAATATCTACTACTTCGACATCTTTTAGTTAGAAATCACTAACTTCGGAGCGATAAATGAATCGTTCATGTCAATCATCTGTACAAATCATCAGTTCGGATCATGAAAATGAAATTCTACTTATCCCTATTGCTGTGGCTAGCTATTGGCTGGAGTGCAGCGGCGGGACCTGTGGGGCGTAGGGAAGCCTTGAAGATAGCTATTCGCTTTGTTGAAGTGGACCATAGCAGTCAGCTACGCAGTGCTATAGCCGAAGAAATGAGTGGGCAAGCTCAGAGCTACTACATCTTCAATGATGTGCGTAAGCAGGGCTTTGTTATCGTTTCTGGTGATGACAATTTGCCTGCTGTCATTGGTTACTCGGATAGAGGATATGTAGATGTCGCAAATATGCCTGAGCAGTTGGCATCGCTACTCAAGCACTATGAGAGGCGTGTGAAGCAGCTGCGTGCTGCGACCTCTGGCTTAGGAGATAGTAGGAGCCTACGCAACCTATCTAGATACCCCAAACCAGTAGTGGCTCCACTCGTTAAGTCTGTGTGGAACCAAGATGAACCCTACAACAATATGACCCCTAGCGTCGGCTCTGCCCATGCACCCACGGGGTGTCTGGCCACGGCGATGGCTCAGATTATGTACTTCCATAAGTGGCCAGAGCAGGGTGAGGGTTCCAATTCTTATCAGCCACAGTACAAGGCTGCTCCCGGGGCTAGATTCTATTATCCTAGACAGTCCGTAGACTTTAGTAAGTCTACCTATGACTGGAGCAATATGCAAGATGTCTATAGACGGGACAATGGTCAAGACGGTTGGACGGCAGAGTCGGCCAAGGCTGTAGCTCTGTTGATGAGGGATGCTGGGGTTGCGGTCAATATGGGTTATACTCCTAGAGAGAGTGGTGCCTACATTTCGGACGCCGAGAAGGCTTTCCGCAACCACTTCGGCTACCAAACTCATGCGATCATTCGTGACTCCTCCGACGAGGATTATGTGCTCTCCTCGCTCAAAAAAGAGTTTGATAACGGCTACCCTGTTTTGATGACCGGCGTTGGAGATCTCGGCGGACACGCTTGGGTCATCGATGGATATGACGAGAATGGATATGTCCACGTGAACTGGGGCTGGGGTGGTCTGAGCGATGGCTACTATGAGCTCAACTTCATGAACCCCCAAGGTCTTGGTATCGGTGGTGGAGGCGGTAAATTTAATCAAGCCCAGTTCTTTATTTTCACTCGCCCCAAAGGCAAAGAGGGAGTTACGCCTCTCGATTTACAGCCCAGACTGAGCTTCACCCAGTCCATGATGTCTTTGGTACAGCCAGCTACCGATTGGGGCAAGAAGATAATCACGGTACAGTACATGCAGGTTGCCAATCTCTCTGTCCCCTCCTATACTGGTCGCCTAGGTGTAGCGCTCTACAATGACAAGGACGAGCAACTGCGTGTCTTCACGGGTGCCGATGTAGTATACGATGTGGATATGTACATGTATGTCCCTGCGCAGATAAGGCTTGCCGTAGACCTAAACGACATAGAGCTCGCAGATGGAGTATATACTTTGAGGGCTGTCAGCCAAGAGGTCGTTTCTACCTCCAATAAGCAACCTAAGGGAGCATGGCTGCCTATAGGAGCTGCCAATCGTATCGAGATCGAGGCCGAAGCAGGTAGCCTGAGCTTGGTTGATGCTGGGCATAAGCCTAGACTCAAACTGACTAGCCAGCCCAAGGAAGTCTATCGCATTGTGCTAGGGCGTTCTGGCTCGACTTCTCTAGAGATTTATAACTCATCGCCTCGTCATATATCTGGCTCAGTCGGGCTCATCTTCAGCGAGCCCGGTAAGGCGCCTATTGATACTGTTTTTACGACCCCTATTGATTTCTATGGGTATGCGAAAAGCCATAGACTCTACTCCTATGGCCTCTCTACACGAGGTAAAATCAAGCCCGGACGCTACAATGTAGACTTCTGCTTCGTAACCCTCCCCACGGAGGATCTTACGGGTCAGGCCATACCAGCTCAGACATATGCCATAAGTGGTACTCGTGAGCCCTATCAGATAGAGGTTTTGGCACAAGAGGAGCAGCCAATACTTGAGTATGTAGATCAGGGTGCAGGTTCTTTCGACTTCTTCCAAGATGGCAAGGTTATAGAGTCCGATATCCTAGATATGGCGGTAGTCAAGTATGATAAGATTGATATCGGCATTGAGGTGCGCAACTTTGGAGCAGACTATGCAGGGACTATTCGCTATCGCTTGCTCGATATGCAGGACAATACGTGGGTAGATCTAGGGCAAAAAGAAGGTGTATCTATCAAGAGAAATCTCTTCCTAAAGTCCTCTAGATCCAAGGTGTGCATTCCATTCAAGACGCTCTCTCTCAAAGAGGGAAGAGAGTATGAGTTGCATGTAGAAGCACTCGTGGGCGAGGCTTGGGTAGATGTATGGTCGGCCACTACACCACGCAGATACGTTAGCTTCAAAAATCTAGATAAGATCACTAGCATTGATCTGCTACACGCTCGCCAGAGCCCACAGGTTTACCCTAACCCAGCCTACGCTGTGGCGCACATCGCCAATGCTCCAGAGTGCGTGCTCTATGTAGAGATATTCGATCTGTCGGGGCGTCGTGTGCAGAGCACAGAGCTCTCGGAGGGCAATCGTGAGCTCGACCTCTCTAGACTTGCTTCGGGGCTATATGTGTTGCGTCTGAGCACCCCTGAGAGAACTTGGATACAGCGCTTGGAGAAGCGTAATTGAACATCTATACGCACCTATTCCAGCGAGGTAAATAATGGCATCTAAAATTGGTTTTTAACTATACGGCGTCAGCCATAATCAACTCAATTATTCATCATATCAGTACAGATTAGGTATGAAAAACATTCTAATCATCGGGTCTACGGGGCAGATTGGTACAGAGCTTGCCATGGCTCTGCGTAAGCGCTACGGTAATGATCATGTCGTTGCGGGGTATATTCCTTCGATGCCTCCCAAAGGGGAGCTACTCGAGTCGGGTCCTGCAGAGATCGTTGATATAACCAATGCGCAGCAAATAGCCGATGTCGTTAAGAAGTATCAGGTCGATACGATCTACAATCTGGCGGCTCTGCTGAGTGCAGTGGCCGAGCAGAAGCCACAGCTGGCTTGGCAGATTGGCCTAGGCGGGCTCTTCAATACCCTCGAGGTGGCACGTGAACTGGGTTGTGCAGTCTTCACTCCTAGCTCCATAGGTGCTTTTGGCCCAGAAACACCCAAAGACAAAACTCCTCAGGATACCATACAGCGCCCCAAGACGATGTATGGCGTGACCAAGGTTTCGGGAGAACTTCTTAGCGATTATTACTTCAAGAGGTTTGGTGTAGATACCCGATCTGTACGATTCCCCGGGCTTATCTCCAATGTGGCACCTCCGGGAGGAGGTACTACGGACTATGCTGTGGATATCTACTATGCAGCGGTCAAGGAGGGTAAGTTTACTTGTCCTATTAAGCCCGGTACATATATGGATATGATGTATATGCCCGATGCGCTGAGGGCTTGTATGGATCTGATGGAGGCCGACCCCTCTAGGCTGGTGCACCGCAATTCCTTCAATATCGCAGCCATGAGCTTTGCTCCCGAGGAGATAGCTGCAGCGGTCAAGAAGCTGATGCCAGAGCTAGAAGTGACCTACGAGGTGGATCCGCTAAGACAAGGTATTGCCGAGAGCTGGCCCAACTCTCTAGATGACTCATGTGCACGAGCCGAATGGGACTGGAAGCCAGAGTACGACCTAGATAGTATGAGCCTAGACATGATACAGACGCTTAAGGCTCGCTTCGGTAAGTAACATTGATATAGTCAAAAGACAGTGGGGAGTATCGAGTATTCGATACTCCCCACTGTCTTTTGGTACATACAAGTGCCTAGAAGATCATTTGGGCTCTGACTTGTAGTGTGTGGAAGTCTACACCGTCCAGAGGCTGGGGCGTAATCGCTCCGCCTGCCGTGGCGTGCATGTCGTGATCTAGATAGGTGTAGCCGATACCAAAGAGCAGATTGGCACGTGGGTACCAGTTAAGCCCAAGCATAGCGGCAAAGGCCTGACCGCCGTAGAACTTCTCTTCGATGTCATTGAGGTTTACAGCACCGAGGCGACCGATGATCTCTAGCCCTCCTCTGTGGTCTAGGTTGCCCACGGGATTAAAGACGGCTTCGCCCTTGATGTATTTGCGCTGCTTGCCTAGAAGCATGTAGGAGCCCGTAACGGTCCAGCCACTGACGAACGAATGTCCTCGCTCTTTGTAGTTGTACCGATTGAAAAGATACTCACTCGTGATGAATAGTTTGTCGAACTTGAAGGCTGCCTCTAGCCCACCCAGTAAGTAGTTCTCCACGCCACTAATCGTAGTCGTGACGAAGCGACGGCTGTCTATCGTAGACTCGGGTAGTGTGCCGATGTTGATCTGCCCAGCCACACCGTCGGGTACTCTAAAGCGGCTATAGGCCCCGATGTGTAGGGTTGTGTAGTCGTTGTCGATAGGTACATAGGCTGCTCTCGCACTGATGCCATAACCATCGTTGCCTCGGTTGGCTCTAGGCAGGTGGGCTCCTGCTAAGGAGCCAGCATAGGCTCCAGCCGAGAGCCAATACTGTTTGCCCCAGCGGGCATACGTCACCCCGATGTATCGCTCACCACTGGTGAGCATACCTACCGCCATAGGAGTGGCGACACTTAAATACTTGGAAGCAGTGTTGTTTTCCATACTCACGGGGTCTTTGAAGTAACCCATGATGAGCTTGGAGCCCTGATCGATGTGCCAAAAGAGGGCTGCGTCTGTCATCGCTACTTTGCGATCGGAGTAGTTGGCATCGAAGCGACCGCTCCACTTATTACCCAACATGGCGTGCAGGCCTAGGCGCATCTGTGTGAGGTTGGCACCGTTAGAGAATCTAAATGGTTCGGAGGCGTGTTGTAGTTGGCTCACATCGGTCTGGGGGAGGTAAACCGCTCCGTCGTACGTAAGTCGGCCATCAAATCGGATCCTTAGCTCCTCGTTGCCCACGGTTACCGTCTTCTGTGCTGTTGCTAGGCTCATACAGCTCAAGCAAGCAAGCGTGCATAACAGTCTTTTCATAGATGACATTATAGTTAATAAGTAAGCAAAAAGACAAGCAAATGACGGAGCGACAAGATACATTTGGCTCGCAGCTGCCGTCACCCTGCGCCATCGTACGCCCGAATTGTAGGGCTGTGTCCGCTAGAGCTGGGCCAGTGACACAGATAGTCCCACAACTTGTGCAGATGACACACCAACGGCAAATATACTTATAATCTCTCGTACAGAGGATCTTCGCTTACCTCCTCGATCAACTCAACGAACGGTGGTAGCTTGATCTCTGCCCCGACCTCAGTCTTGACTTGTAATAGCTGGAAGCCTAAGTCTGGCTCTATGAACCTATCTAGCTCGAAGTATTGCTTAGCCCAAATGAAGCTTTTCCGCATCTTGTGCACTACCGTAGCCTGCTGGTGGTCGATGCGGTTCATGCGAGTTAGATATTCGTCAGGGCTGATTTGGCGCTCTGTGATGATGGTTTTGCTTGCCATATCACTACTCTTGCGCTTCTCGCTCATGAAGTAGACATAGTTGCCACGCAGCCCACGCTTACGTAGCCTTAGGCTAGAGCCGTCCTCGAGATCGATATAGGTTTGGTAGATCTCTGCTTCTACGCCATAGGGGATCTCGCCGACTACACGCACCTGCATCTTACGTCTTGTCTCGGTAGGCATATCGGTATCGCCGAGGATGCTATGAATGGCACGCAGGGTATTATTGACCTTGACATCGAAGTCTACATTATTCTCCACGATACGTAGCTGGGGGTGCCCTGTCCATGCCTTCAGGATACGGTTATCCAGCTCTCGTGCCTGCTCAATGCCTTCGTGTCGGGCGCTGTTGTTCTCTGTCGTGTAGAACTCCTCGGCGCCGATAGCGGCAGTCACCATGTGTATCACACCATCATAGCGAGCGTCACGGAGCTTGACTTCCGATAGCCCTAGTTCGTCGAGCATAGCCTGCCAGATCGTTGGCTCCATATAGGCGGAGATATCCATCGTCCCACGGTCTGCGATGATCAGTACGGGTTGCTTGGCAGAGCGGGCTAGCTCCATGAAGGTATCCTCCATCTGTATCTGGTACTTGAGCACGGCCTTCTCTATGTTGTAGAAGTACTGCTTGTCGGGTGTACCGAAGTCGATCGAGGCGTTGTTGAAGATCGTAGGTGTTTCGGGTAGGGCATACACCAAGTAGCCGAGGTCGCTGAAGCGCTCGATGATCTTGGCTAGAGCCGTTGTTTTACCAGCGCATGGACCCCCAGTGAGGGCAATACGTAAGATATTTTTATTCATGTATCTTTTATAGAAATTCCTTATTTACCTGAGCAAAGATAGTGAGATGGGCGAGATAATACTGTCTGGCTTGGGATAAAAACCGTCTGCTCCCAAGCGCTGTGCTGCCCCATTATGCAATTTACATTTCCCTACACTTAGAGGCTCTTTTGTATCAGTATTGCTGTTTGTGTCAGCGATACTGGTAGATGGCGTATTTGCCTCCCAACGGGCTCTAGGTTGCGTTTGCCTTCATTTGGGCACTTTGCCCTAGGCTGATGAAAATACCCGCCCTAATCGAGGTTTTTGTAAGTTGTTAATATATAGGTTTATAAAAAATATTTTTCGGGGGTCTTATACACGCTTAGTGTATTTTGGTCTATTTCTTCCCATCAACTCTTTGAGATTGGTGGACACACCTCGGCAGGTTAGTCCTCCAATTTCCAAAAGTATTCCCATCAATTCTTTTCAGCGATCTCGCTCTCTCTTACGAACCCTTGCTCTATTTGCCCAAATATCTTAGTATATAATTAACAGCTTTTAACTAAAAAGTAGAAGAATGAATAGGATAGGCTTCTCCTATTTTCGTCATAGTACTATTGTTGCCGAGGTATGAGTCTGTCCTCCCTGCAGGTCGGGTAAGCCAGTTGGGTAGGCCTAGTCTTGCAGGATTGAGGCAGGAGGCATCTGTTTGAATTGTATTATATTTGTGGCATTAGCTGTTTTAATCCTAAAAAACGAAGTAAACGCTATGATTAAGAAATTATTATTGAGCCTAGGGCTAATGCTCACAGCACTCCCTATGGTCGCTCAGAAAACTGCCTTCCGTATCGAAGGTGGAGCATCGCTCTCCAATATGAGTATTAGTACCTTTTCTCAGCCAGACTATGACGGCAAACTGAAGATGAACTATCGTGCCGGCATCGCATACGAGATGAAGCTAGGGTCTATCTTCTACTTAGCCCCCGGTTTGGTTATTAAAGGTGGTGGCGCAGACCTCAATCTCAAGGGAATCCTCTCGGACGAACGCTACGGCGAGTTTCACGAATGGATGGGCAAAGTAGACAAGGAGCTACAAGACCATTTGCAGTCTGGAGGTGCTCAGGTTGCTCTAACCTCTCATGCTATCTCGGTTCCCCTAACACTCGGGTTTAGGATCAAACCTTTCCGAGCTATTGGGATCTCTATCGAGGGGGGGCCTTACCTATCTTATATGCTCAAAGAGGAGATTAAGTTAGGCTCCAAGACTACTAGCTTCTCCGACTTTGCCAAGCGTACGATCGACTCCTTTGAACTAAGCCAATTTGACTATGGTTTGGGAGGGTCTGCCACTGTCGAGCTTGCACTGCTCTATGTGAGGGCAGGAGTCGATATTGGCACTAAGAATCGTCTGTCTGTCAATGTGGACAAGGCCAACGTTTCGGTCAATAACTTTGAGGGTACCAAGAAGGTGCTTAATAGCCTAGGTGCCAAGGATATGAATTTTTATCTGACGGTAGGGCTTCGATTCTAGAGCGGGGTGCACTTGTTGCCACCTCTGGCCGACATATTCCTCAAAAACGCTCCGCATCATGGTCGCTATTTGGCCTCCATGGTGCGGAGTATTTTTGTCCAAAACGCTCTCTTGGGGCAAGTTTTTTTTGCACTCGTGGAGAGAGTCGCTGACGCAAGTCATTATTATTAGGGATAGATAGCCGAAAATTATGTATTTTTGTGGGCATTATTTTTCACAAATAAAACGTTCAAACAGTGTTATGGCAAATGTAATTTCAATAAAGAAGGGCCTCACACTTAATCTAAAGGGCAAAGCGCCAGAGAAATATCTGGCCTCGTCTGGTCGAGCCAAGACCTATGCGATTGTCCCTGACGATTACGTGGGCTTGGTTCCCAAACTTGCAGTGCAGGTAGGTGACCGAGTACAAGCAGGCACTCCTATTGTTTATCACAAGGCTAGCCCTGCGCTCAAGCTGACCTCTCCCGTAAGCGGCGAAGTGGTGGCTGTGAACCGTGGAGCCAAGCGCAAGATACTTAGCATCGAAATCAAACCCGATGGGCAGCAGGAGTTCAAAACCTTCGACGTGCAGGGACTTACCTCTAAGGGGCGCGAGCAGATCCTCGCTGCTCTGCTCGAGAGTGGACTCTTTGCATTCTTCAAACAGCGTCCCTACGACCGCATAGCTAACCCAGAGGTTGCGCCTCGTGATATCTTCGTGACGGCCAACTTCACCGCTCCGCTTGCCCCCAACTTTGACTTCCTCGTCAAGGGGCGTGAGGCAGAGCTACAGCTTGCACTCGATGCTCTGACGAAGCTAACCTCTGGCAAGGTCTATCTAGGTGTTAAGCCCGGGTCGCTCTCTGGCGTCAAGGTTGTAGAGCGTGTAGAGGTTTCGGGACCACACCCAGCAGGGTTGGTAGGTACCCTCATCAACCACATCAAGCCTATCAATAAGGAGGAAGTCGTTTGGACGCTCAAGGCTACTGATCTGCTTGTGATCGGTCGTTTCCTCAAGACTGGTCAGGTCAATTTCTCTCGTACGGTAGCTCTTACTGGATCAGACGCCAAGCAGCACGGCTACATGGAGCTTCTCCCCGGAGCTCGCTTCTCAGAGGCTTTCCCCGAGGGTCTAGCCATCAAGGCTGAGCATGAGCGTGTCATCGACGGAGATGTTTTCACTGGGGTTAAGGTTGACGCCGACCATGAGTTCATCAGCTACCAGTGTGACCAAATCACGGTAATCCCCGAGGGCGATGACGTACACGATATGTTTGGCTGGGCACTGCCGGGCTTCGGTAAGTTTAGTATGAGCCGTAGCTTCTTTAGCTGGCTGACCCCCAAGAGCAAGGAGTATGTGCTAGATGCACGCTTGCAGGGTGGGGTACGTGCCATGATCATGAGTGGCGAGTACGACAAGGTATTCCCCCTAGACATCTATCCCGAGTTCTTGCTCAAGAGTATCATTGCCTTCAACATCACAGACATGGAGAACCGAGGTATCTACGAGGTTGCTCCAGAGGACTTCTGTGTGTGTGAGTTTGTCGATACGTCCAAGATGCCTCTGCAGCAGATCGTTCGTCAGGGTCTTGATGAGCTGTACAAGGAAATGAATTAATTGTTGGACTTATAAAAAGTTAAGACTTTGAACGCTCTAAGAAAACAACTCGACAAGATAAAGCCCGCCTTTGAGAAGGGCGGTAAGCTGGAGGCTTTCCACACGGCATTCGATGCCTTCGAGACCTTCCTCTTTGTCCCCAATACTACGAGCAAGCGAGGCGTGCACGTACACGATGCTATCGACAGCAAGCGCACGATGTCTATGGTGCTTATCGCCCTGATGCCTGCGCTCCTCTTCGGTATGTACAATCTGGGCTATCAGCATTACCTCGCTATTGGTCAGGAAGTAGGGTTCCTAGACAAGTTCGTCTACGGATTGCTCTCTATGCTTCCTCAGATTATTGTGAGCTATGTGGTGGGTCTAGGTATTGAGTTCGTCATTGCCTCCAAGAAGGGGCACGAAGTGGCCGAAGGGTTCCTTGTGACGGGGATGCTGATCCCTATGATTATCCCAGTAGAGACACCTCTATGGATGATTGCAGTAGCCACGGCCTTCTCTGTGGTATTCGCCAAGGAAGTGTTTGGCGGTACGGGCTACAACGTATTCAACGTGGCTCTAGTGACGCGTGCTTTCCTCTTCTTCTCTTATCCTGCTGCCATGTCTGGCGACTCTGTATGGGTGCGTCTGACCGATACATTCGGCATTGGCGCTGGTAAGGTGGTGGACACGTTCTCTGGTGCTACTCCTCTGGCTCAGATTGCTGCGGCCAAGGGTGAGGTGCCTGTCATCCACGATGCTCTTGGTCAGCCTTTGAGCCATCTAGATGCCTTCCTCGGCCTAATCCCCGGTTCTATTGGCGAAACGTCTACACTGGCTATCCTCATCGGTGCGCTATTCCTCATTTTTACGGGGATTGCTAGCTACAAGATTATGCTCTCTGGGGTAGCAGGCGTAGTGGCTATGGCTTCTATCTTCAACGCTTTCGGTACTACGATTGCTATGCAGACCACACCGCTACAGCACCTGCTCTATGGTGGCTTCGCCTTCGGTATCGTATTCATGGCTACCGACCCCGTAACTGCAGCTCGCACAGAAGTAGGTAAGTGGATCTATGGATTCTTCATCGGAGTAATGGCTGTATTTATCCGTGTGCTCAACGCTGGTTATGCCGAGGGTATGATGCTTGCTATTCTCTTCATGAATATGATGGCTCCTCTGATTGACTATATGGTCGTAGAGCGCAATACTCAGAAGCGCCTAGCTCGTGCGCTTAAGTCTAAGGCTTAATACATATCAAGCAAATGAATACAGATAAGAATTCATATACGATTATATACGCAGCGATTATGGTCGTAGTGGCTGCTGTACTGCTAGCAGGTGCCGCCACAGTGCTCAAGCCAGCCCAGCAAGCTAATGAGAAGATTGACAAGATGCAGCAGATCCTGCGCTCTGTCGGTCAGACCCCCGAGATCTCTCAGGTAGAGGCGACCTACAAGACTATTATTAAGAAAGAGCTGCTGGTAGACCTAGACGGATCGGTCAAGTCGGAGTTCGATGCCGAGGCAGAGAGCAAGGCTTTTAAGCTCAATACTGAGAATCTCTTCAAAGTATTCGCCAAGGAAGGTAAGGCAGAGGACGGTTTCCCCCTCTACATCGCAGAGGTAGACGGCAAGACTGCCTATATTCTGCCGATGAATGGTGCAGGTCTGTGGGGGCCTATTTGGGGCTACATAGCTCTCGATGCTGCAGACCACTCTACAGTAATCGGTGTAGACTTCGGCAACAAGGGCGAAACTCCGGGGCTAGGTGCCGAGATCTCTACGCCTACCTTCGCAAATCTATTCGTAGGTAAGCAGGTCTACAGAGATGGTGCGTTCAAGAGCATCGCTGTGGTTAAGGCTGGTAAGGTGCTTAGCGACCAAGACTATGTAGACGGTATCTCGGGCGGTACGCTTACTAGCGATGGGGTACACGCTATGCTTGAGGCTTCGATCTCGCCTTATCAGAAATTTCTCGAATCTTATAACGCACAATAGTCATGTCTCTCTGGAACAATAAAAATAAAGAAACACTACTCGCACCTCTGGGTAAGAGTAACCCTGTGCTCGTGCAGATGCTCGGTATCTGCTCGGCTCTAGCCGTGACGGTGAAGCTGGAGCCCTCTATCGTGATGGCACTAGCCGTGACGGTGGTGGTAGCTTTCGCCAACGTGATCATCTCCTTGCTGCGCAAAACGATACCCGGTCGTATCCGTATCATCGTGCAGCTCGTGGTGGTGGCTACGCTGGTAACACTCGTGAGCGAGGTGCTCAAGGCTTTCGCCTACGATGTGAGCAAGCAGCTCTCCGTGTTTATTGGTCTGATCATCACCAACTGTATTCTGATGGGTCGCTTGGAGGCCTTCGCCCTAGGTAATGGCCCATGGGAGAGCTTCCTCGATGGTATCGGTAACGGTCTTGGCTATGGCATCGTATTGGTGGCCGTTGGTTTCTTCCGTGAGCTATTCGGTACGGGGCAGCTATTCGGTATGCAGATTATTCCACAGGCTGTGTATGACTTTGGTTATGTCAATAACGGTCTGATGATCTTGCCTCCGATGTCACTCATTCTCGTGGCGATACTCATCTGGATCCAGCGCTCACGCAACAAGGAGCTACAAGAGAACTAGTCCCTCATCCCAATAATATAGTATAATAGAATGGAATCATTAGCTTTATTCTTTAAGTCCATCTTTGTGGACAATATGATCTTCGCCTATTACCTAGGGATGTGTTCATTCTTGGCCGTGTCCAAGAACGTTAAGACTTCCTTCGGTCTAGGTCTAGCTGTTATCTTCATCTTGACTTGCACCCTGCCCATCAACTACATGCTAGAGAACTATGTCTTCAAAGAAGGCGCACTCTCTTGGCTTGGCGAGGAGTATGCAACGCTCGATCTCTCTTTCCTCTCACTCATCGTCTTCATTGCGGTGATCGCCTCTTTCGTACAGCTCGTAGAGATGGTGGTGGAGCGCTTCAGCCCTTCTCTGTACGCTTCGCTGGGTATTTTCCTGCCACTAATCGCCGTAAACTGTGCGATCCTCGGTGGTTCGCTCTTCATGCAGCAGCGTGAGTTTGTAAACGTAGGCGAAGCTACTGTGTATGGTTTAGGCTCTGGTATTGGTTGGTTGCTCGCTATCGTAGGTATGGCTGCGATCCGTGAGAAGCTCCAGTACTCCGATATTCCTAAGCCTCTGCGTGGTCTAGGGATTACGTTTATCGTAACGGCTCTTATGGGCTTGGCTTTCTTGAGCTTCTCTGGCGTGAAGATGTAGTATCAGATTAAACTATTAGAGTAAAGAGAAAATGACAGTAATCATTATAAGCGTAGCGGTTTTCCTACTGATTACGCTGATTCTAGTGCTAACGCTGCTGGTGGCCAAGAGCAAATTGGTACCATCGGGTAACGTCAAGCTCAACGTCAATGACGAGATGAACGCCGATGTTGCTATCGGTGGCACATTGCTCTCTACCCTACAAGGGCAGAATATCTACCTCTCCTCCGCCTGTGGTGGTGGTGGTAGCTGCGGACAGTGTCGCTGCCGTGTGGTAGAGGGTGGAGGCGAAATCCTCCCTACCGAGCAGGGCTTCTTTAGTCGTAGAGAACAGAAGGAACACTGGCGCCTAGCTTGCCAAACCAAGGTCAAGGAGGACATGAAGGTGATCGTGCCTGAGGAAGTCTTCGGTGTGAAGGAGTGGGAGTGCGAAGTTATCTCCAACCGCAACGTATCGACCTTCATCAAGGAATTTGTGGTGAAGCTCCCCGAGGGCGAAGTTATGAACTTCAAGAGCGGTAGCTACGCACAGATCACGATCCCTAAGTACGACATCAAGTACTCGGACTACCAGATCGAGGAGAAGTTCCACGAGGACTGGGATAAGTTTAAGATGTGGGACCTCACCGTCAAGAATGAGGAGGAAACAGTCCGAGCCTACTCTATGGCCAACTATCCAGCCGAGGGTAATATCATCACGCTCAACGTGCGTATTGCCACACCTCCATTCGACCGTGCTACGGGTGGCTTCATGAAGGTGCCTCCCGGTATCTCTTCGTCCTATATCTTCTCGCTCAAACCCGGCGACAAGGTCAAGATGAGTGGCCCTTATGGCGACTTCCACATTCAAGAGACGGATAACGAAATGCTCTACATCGGTGGTGGTGCTGGTATGGCTCCTCTACGTGCTCAGATTCTGCACCTCTTCAATACGGTTAAGACTGGCCGTAAGGTGAGCTACTGGTACGGAGCTCGTAGTAAGAAGGAGATCTTCTACGAAGAGGACTTCCGTGAGATCGAGCGCAACTTCCCCAACTTCAAGTTCCACATTGCCTTGAGCGATCCTCAACCAGAGGACAACTGGGACGGTTATGTAGGCTTCATTCATCAGGTGATCCTAGATAACTACCTCAGCACGCACGAGGCTCCAGAGGATATCGAGTACTACATGTGCGGTCCTGGCCCAATGGCCAATGCCGTTAAGGGTATGCTCGAGAATCTTGGTGTTGAGCGCAGCTCACTCTACTTCGACGACTTCGGCTAATCTATCGCCGAATGAATAATGCAAAGGGCTGAATTCCGAGTCTTCCGACTCTAGGATTCAGCCCTTTTGGGTGCGTGAATTGAAACCACGTGTCGTAGCCAACATACCACAAAAACAGACCCTGTCGCATCCCGTGGGGATGCGTGAATTGAGACATCATCTGCTCGTCGTTGGGGCGCATCCGCACGTTCTGTCGCATCCCCTGCGAGATGCGTGAAGAGGCTATCAACAGAAAGAAAACTCATGGCTAATCCTCCATATCTTAGTATAGGTATGGAGGATTATGTATTTTTGACCAAATTCATCAACACTTACCTCCAAGTAGATTCAATCATGACAGATTTCCATGCCATTCGCTTAGCAAGTCAGCTCCTATCTCAATCAATGGTACAGAGCCCTGCGGATATTGTAGCTCATTTCGGCGCTATCCAAGCCCAACACTACGAGATGGCTAAATGGGCTATTGGTATGCGCCTAGCACCTTCAGCGGGGGCTTCGCTAGATATCGTACAGCAAGCGATTGATCAAGGGCAGATCCTACGAACGCACATTATGCGCCCTACTTGGCACTTTGTCACAGCCGAAGACATTCGCTGGATGACTCAACTCTCTAGAGCATCCATTCAAAGAGTCATTAGAGATAAGAAAAGATTAGAGGCACTTGGGCTAACCGAAGATCTATTCAAGCGAGCTATACGACTATTCGAGAAACATCTAGCAGGGAATAGAGGACTCACGAAAGAGGAGCTCGACACTCTATTTGAGTCCGAAGGCATTAGGCTGGTTACTGGGACGATGTATCGCCTATTGATGTTTGCTGAAACAGAAGGGGTTATTTGTAGTGGAGCAGATAGAGTAGGCAAACCTACCTACGCCCTGCTAGACGAACGCACCCCCTCGACTGCAGAGATCTCCGAAGACGAGGCAATAACTCGTTTGGCTAGAGCCTACTTTCGTAGCCATAGCCCTGCGCAACTCACCGACTTCGTTTGGTGGTCTGGGCTAACTACACGACAGGCTCGCCAAGCTATCGACAACCTAGAGGGTGAGCTAATTCGAGAAATCTATGAAGGACAAACGTATTACATATACAGCTCTTGCGTAGAGCCTGTGATAGAACCCATGAGGGATCGTATACATCTACTCCCTGCTTTCGACGAATATATCATTGCCTACAAAGATCGGGATCTCATCATACCTGCCCAGCATCAAAAGGCGTGTTATACCAATGGCACATTCTACCCAACGATTTTGCAGCATGGACGAGTGGTAGGGCTATGGAGCCGCAAGAAGAATAAATCTGGGGTAACTGTCGAGGCAGAGTACTTTGAAGCAGAGGGAGCACGTGAATTAAATCTTAGCGCTCCGACCAAACTCTATCAGATCTTCTATTCTAGATAAAGCTCTTACTTGAGCCTATTGAGTTGATCAAAATAAAAAACTGAATGATATTCAATAATCTACATGCAGAAGAGAACTCTCCTAATTGGCATTAGTGGAGTTTACATTATTTTTGCCTAAAATCTATCATTTAGGTATAAGTAATTGGCTATGAACAGCCTTTTGAGTTATGATTTTCAGCAGGTAATGATTTAGCGACCTATCTTCTGCAATGACACACAACGCTTTGCATAACTCGAACAACCTACTGCAAAGGTAACATTATCTACGGAGAAAGTTTCGTCTTTCTCCGTTTTTCTTTTCTATATAGTTGTCTATTCAGACAACAGCTTTTATCCTTTTCGTCTCATTGCTCATTGTTGTGGCAGTCTTTCTTGTGAAGGCTGCCTTTCATTTTTTCGCTCTATCCTCTGCGGTGTTCCTCTCCACGTTCCATTCTATGTATTCGCATCGGGATCGGTTGTTCGTTGTCAGCGGCAAAGGTAGTTCCGGGCTTTCACGTACAAAAAAGGTCGGGGCGGCAAGCCGTTTAGGCGACAATCTCCACACTTCCATTTCATTGCAGGTAGTATTCTCGCCGTAAAACCTTGTTTGTCCTAAGCCCTACCTTTTTAAGCCCCTGAAACGAAAACGACCGACCCGACGGAAAAACGCATAAAAAAAATGTCGGAAACACGAGGACAGAGAAAAAGAAAAATGGAAACTCTACCTCCCTCACCTCTGGAATCCGCATAAAATCAAAAAAATCAGACAAGATGAAACCGAGATACAAAATATCAATTTGGGTGGCTCTTACACTCGCAGGCTCTCTCCTTTGGGGCGGAAGCGTCTGGCTTTGGCTGGCAGGGTTATGTGCAGGGAAATTCCTCATTCGGCTACTCCTTACCATCACTTTGGCAATCGCAGTGTACATCTTGGCTTATGCCCTCATCATCGGGACAATACTTTGGATACTCATTTCTTAGACAGACAGATATATGAAAAGAAGAAGCAAGACAATCGCACAGCAATGCAGATACTACGAAGTGGACAACATTTTCGAGTATATGGTATCGGTTTACCTCAATGGGAATATATCCGCCTTTAGGGAACTATACAAAGAACTCAATCGGAAGGACAGAAAGGAATTTATCCTCTATCTCTTCTCAGAAGTTGAACCTATTCATATCCAAGAAATCATTTTAGCAACAATCTAATAGTGGGAGCGATGGAAGCATTCAGATTTTACCAAGATAGAAAGGTTACTTGTTGGGAGCGCACCCACTTTGAAGTAACAGCAGAGAATTACGAGGAAGCCGTTGCTATTGTCAAGTCGTGGCAGGGAGAGGATGTACTTTGTTTTGAAGACAACGAGAAAGTCATCATTATGGACGACGAGACCTTATATGAAACCTCCGAAAGCCTATCCGTAAAGGAAAATGGAGGGAAACCTACTATCGAGGTCTTTGCGGACAATGGAGAAGACATCATCAATAATACAACCCTATAACACCAAACGAATATGAGAACGGCAATAAGAACATACGAGGTATATAACCTCCACGAACTGACAAGAGAGGCACAAGCAAAGGCACACAGCCATTGGGCGGAACATTTTAACTATGGTTGGGACGAAGAAAACCGAAAGACATTGCAAGCCTTTGAACAGATATTCAATATCAAGGTGGACAGATGGTCATACGATAATTATTCCTATTGGTATCGTTTCACTTCTCATTACAGCGAGGAAGAAGATAATTTGAAAGGGGTTAGACTACTGAAATACCTTGTCAATAACCATTGGAACGACTTGTATATACCCAAAACCATTTGGGGGCACAATTACAAGAGAAAGCGTAAAAGTCGTGTATTTGTTACCAATGATTGCGTATTGACGGGCTATTGTATGGACTATGAGATATTGAAGCCCATATACGACTTTTTGAAAGCCCCCGATGATACCACCCTATACGAACTTATGGACAGGTGCTTGAATGGATTTTTCAAGGCTTGCAGGGACGATATGGAATACCAACTCAGCGAGGAAGCCTTTGCAGAGAGTTGCGAAGCCAACAACTACGAATTTCTTTCTGACGGAACATTATTCAACTGATAAAAACAACAAAGACAATGAAAGGTACAGAGCATTTCAAGGACGTTATCCAAAACTATTTGGAAACGAGAGCATCATACGATGAACTCTTTGCAGGGAATTTCCGCAAGGAGAACAAGAACATAGACGAGTGCATTACCTACATCTTGACGGAAGTCCAAAGAATGGGGTGTGCAGGTCTGTCTGATGAGGAGGTATATTCCCTTGCCGTGCATTATTACGATGAGGATAACATCAAGGTAGGCACGTCCATCAACTGCCAAGTCGTGGTAAACCATACTATCGAACTCACAGAAGAGGAGAAAGCGGAAGCACGGAAAAAGGCTATCGAGCGATACCAAGCAGAGGAATACCGCAAACTTACCGCTAAGAAACCGAAAGCGGAGAAGCAGGCGGAGGAGCAACTCCAACCCTCCTTATTCGAATTTTAATACTAAACAGCGAACGAATATGAAACCAAGAAACAAGTTTGAGAAAGCAGTACTTGCCGAGAGTAAGAACTTACGCCCGATAACCAAGATACAATGTAAGTGGGCATTTAGAGGGTGTATAGACCACTTTGCCTATCGACTTCCCAAAGGTCGTACAACGTGCATGGATTGCGGTCATAGTTGGATAATGGAAAAGTCGAAATACACTTGCACCTGCCCTCATTGTAGGGCAAGGTTGCAGGTCAAGGAAACCTTTGAACGCAAGATAAGACAGAAGCAATACTTTACGATACTTACCACTTGTGGAGAGTACCAAGTACTAAGAATGTTTCTTCTTTCTGTGGAAATGGAGAAAGGTTGCAAGGCATCATCATACATCTTTGAAATCGGTCAGTATTGGTGGAACGCACAAGGACGAAAGACGATTATTGCCGTTCAGAGAGTATTGGGCAGATACATCGACACCTTTTCTTATTGCTCGCCTATGGCAATCCGCAACGACAACGAAGCCTACCGCCATATATCATACTCCCCGATATATCCGAAGTTCAAGGTAACGGAAGCACTCCACAGAAATGGTTTTAGAGACGATTTTCACGACATCGAACCAACCGTTCTCATTCCTGCCCTGTTGTCCGACAGCCGTGGGGAAACATTGATGAAAGCAGGCAGAACCGAACATCTGAAATACTTTCTTAACAATTCACGGACATTTGATGCTTGTTGGCAGTCCTATAAAGTCGCCACTCGCAACGGCTATAATATAGAGGACATTTCGATATGGTGCGACTACGTAGATATGCTCCGAAGATTGGGCAAGGACATACACAGCCCGAAGTATGTTTGCCCTACTGACCTGCATAGGGAACACGACCTAAGACAAAATGAACTTCGCAGGCAACGAGAAAAGGAAGAAAAGGAGAAGAGACGCAAAAAAGCAATAGAGGACGAGAAGCGTTTCCACGAACTCAAATCCAAGTTCTTCGGTATCTCATTCACGGACGGCACAATCCGAGTCCACGTTTTGGAGAGCGTGCGGGAATTTTTGGATGAGGGAGTGGCAATGCACCATTGCGTATTCGACAATGCCTACTATCTCAAAGAGAACTCGCTTATCCTTTCGGCTACCATTGAGGGCAGACGGATAGAAACGATTGAGGTCAATTTGGATACGTTCAAAGTGGTGCAAAGTCGTGGACTATGCAATCAAAATACGGAATACCACGACCAAATTATCAATCTTGTCAATGCCAACCGCAAACTGATAAGGCAGAGAATGAGACAAACAGCATAAAGTACAAACAATAAAACTATCACAGCAATGAAAGCAGAAATAGAAAGCATCGTATGCAATTGGGCGGACGAGATACCCCATATCCTTATAAGGGTAATCAATGCCATTACTCTATCCGCCAATGAAGAGGAACTAAGGACTGCCGTCAAGCGGATAGCTGAAGAAACGGAACTTGACAAGTTCTTTGTATACGGCTATGGCGCACACCATTTTTTGGCTTACTCACCGCAGGTTATCCAATGGAGAGCCAAAGGAATACAGATTATTAAAGGTTGAATTTTGAGAATATGAAGAAGAAAGTTTACAGAGTACGGACGCAATACATCTTCGAGGGAGTTTTTGAGGTGGTTGCCGAAAGCAAGGACGAAGCACGACAAAAGGTCATTCAGGATTGCGGAATGGTGATGGGCGGAAATGTCCACAGCACCCTTCCCGATGAGGAAATCAATTGGGCTTTCTCCACGCACCCCGATGTAAGGACGGGACGGATAAGCGTTCAAGAAAAGCAGACAGAGTAATGCGGTCGGCAGATTTGCCGACCGCTCCTTTCTTTCGTGAGCTTCGGGCGGACAAAGAAAGGAGCAAAGAAACCCCGATGAAAAGCACCTCGTTACTTTTGACAGTGAGTTGAGACGGCTCAAAAGTAACAAAAAGCCCAACAAGAAAACTTTTATTGTTATAAAGATGTTTTACTGATTAAATCCCTTGCTGTTAAGGTAGTAAAATCGGACAAATCAACAGTATGTGCTATTTGTAAACCTTCATTTAGACTTTCACTGCTAAACATACGAGTAGATGATTTTTGGTTTGCAAATTGACGCATAAACATAATCTCTTGAAAAATCCATGGAGAGAGGGTTTTTGCCTGATTGGAATTACGAAGTCTCTCAAGATTTATAGAGTGGTGACTATCTATTAATATTCCCACCTTACTTCGCTTTATAATTTCCATAATTGACATACTTAGCATTGTATGTATGTGAGCTGTTGAATAATTTCTTCTATGGTAGTTATAAAGTCCGTTTCTCTGCTTACAATATAGGTTATCTATTTCTTGGAGCAAGCCATCAGCACTATTCCAAACAAAGGAGTCTAAAAACACACTATATCTATATTTCTCTTTAAGCCAAGCAGCAAATTGTTTTGCTATTTCTAAATCGTCATGTGAATGTGAGATGAATACATCATAATTATTGGTTGGGAAAACGAAATTTTGCAATCTTTCTCCATCGATGATGCCTCTTTCTCCTTTTACAAGACGACGCAATTCACTGTGTAATTCGCGAGGTCTCTCTAATGGCTGTGTTGATGTAATAGGCGAGGTGTCTAACACCTCGCCTATTACATTCATTGTAACTTTGTATAATTTCATTGCTCTTATTTAATTGCAGACTGCCAAGCACTCTTCATGTTGTCCAAATTGATTCCCTTTTTGCTGAGATCATAAATCACAATATGCAGCCCCTTAGGAATACTTACATTTGAACAAAACTCTATTTGGCTTATAATATAAGACAATATCCTTTGTGCCGATTTTTGTATACCACCCTGACCACTTCCTAATAAAGGCATATATACAGGTCTGCTATTAGCAGTGATAGAAGCTTTTACGATGATTTTCTGAATGATTGTACCATATTCAGATAAAGGGATGAAAGCATGATTGTTCTCATCAAACTTAGTTAAAGCTGCAAGAATATATGTATTCTCACCCTCATCTAAGACTGCACATGTACCAAGAGGATAGCGTTTCTTCTTTCCTTCTGCACGATTGGGAACATCAATGGGTACTTCACTTCTTAACGCAGTATCAATTTTATCATCAAGTTCTGAAATTCTCCCTCTGAAAAATTTCTCTATGAATTTTCCATGAATAGTATCTGCTGCTATTATTCTGTTGTCGACAATCGTATCAAAATAATCATTAACAGAAATAATTACAACACCTTTCTTTGCAAAGAGGTCTCCATCTTCTATTTGAAGAGGAAACGAGTTATTGATTAGTAACTGAATGGATTTGCTTGGACGCATTTGGAACAAGGCATATCCAGTACCAATAAGCACGATACCTCCGACAAATACAATGCAAGCCATCAATCCATAACCATTTAGCCATGAAAAAGCACCTACAAAGGCTGATATTGCACCAATAAAAGACAGAAAATAAGACGAGAAAATCTTCAATTGCTTCATTATTTGTAAAAGTATTTAGTTACATCACCACCTTTTTTGCCTTGAATTGTCAGTTCCGAGTCTGATAAGGCATTACTCACACTATTCTGTCTCATAGGAATGTGTAATGTAGGAACCTTGGTCATAGCTTCTTTTAGAATTGGCAATTTATCCCAAAGCAATTTCACTCTGCTCGATAGCTGCTCGTTTGAAACTATTTGCGAATTATCTAATTCAGGATAAACAACAATGATAGGGAGCCCAAGAGTACAAGCTCCATAACTAATTTCCTCCCTTAAAGCACGACTATATTTGGTGTTAGAACTCAAAAATAAAATAATATTTTTGGAGAGTCTTAGTCTTTCTCGTAATCTGGGCTTCAATGTTAGTTCCCAGTTACTTCCATCTCTTACGCTATATGTTTTTGAGTGCGCATCATTAAAAGGGAATAAAGCATCATTTCCTTTCCATGCTTTCAACATATTATAATAACAAAAATCTTTCGTTGCATAAGCTGCAAGTGGAGATGGACTAAAAGGCTCATCTACATAAAAAGCTGTATAGTTACTATTGCGATACATCATACTATATTGTTTTAACTTTGCAAAGTTACTCATTCATAACGAGAAGGACGAATTTAACGGCAAGAAAACGCTCCTCACAAGTCGATAGAACTTGCAAGGAGCGTGTTTGATAATCAGGGTACATAAAACAGGGCAAACTCTACTTTTCGTCGTTTGACAAGCCCTCTGAGGACTTTGCCCTTGTATCGGCAGAAAGATATAAATTCACGATAGAAATTCCTGTCGCCCAATTCTATCTTCCGCAGCAATTGGCTCTTAGCATATTTGCCGTATCCCAGCAATCTGCCCACTCCGACATTATAGGATAAGACGGCAAGAAGCAAGGCATCCTTCCCATAGTCCTTGAACATCATCAGACGCTTCATCAGGTCTGCCCGAAGCAGAGAGTCCGCCTGCCGTTCCGTCATCGCCGCCGTAAAGCGTTCTCTCTTTTGCAACTTATGACCATATCCGACATAGGGTGCGTCCTTGAACCCGTGTAAGCCCTCGAAGTACTTGATGCAGACAACGGCACGCTCGAACGGAGGAAGCGATAGAAGTAGATTTCTTCCGTCCTGAACAGAAAGTCGTAAGCAGGACAAGCAAACAAGACAGAAGGATAAGACGACAAGTTTACTTCTTGCTCTCATTCGGATTCTCCTTTTCCTCGTCCTTTTGGCTGTTGAACTCAAACGAGAGTTTTGCCGTCTGTCCGAAATTATCCTCCACATACACGTCTATCGTCTGTTGGTCGGTGGAAGCGGATGTGTAGTAGAGCCTGAACTCCTCCTTGTTGAGCGGATAACGGTCATTGGGCTTGAAGACCGTACCATCGTCCATCTTCAACTGTCCCTTTCCATCGGGCTGAAAATAACGGATAGTATAGCGTGCATCCTCAAACCGTCCCTGCCGTTTGAGCGTACAGCGTATCTCTGCCGTCTGTCCCTTGACAATGTGCTTCTGCACCGGCATCGTCTCTACCGTGAACGGGTACGCCTGCTGAATATCCAACTCATTATCACAAGCAGATAGACAAAATCCTGCAAGAGCAAGCACTCCCATTACCAAAATCGTATTCAATATTTTCTTTTTCATTGTTCCTTACATTTTATTGTTATACACTCACTCCTGCCTTTGATAGAGCAGGTAATCATTCAAATCTTTGTGGTCGGCATACAGAGAGGAACGGTCAATAACCTTCTCTCCGAAATCTGCCCTCAGCCTTTCCAATGTTCTTCGTCCCGCATTATCATTATCGAGGTAGCATTCTATCCTGTGATAACCGCCCAGTACTTTCAGTGCCTTCTCCATGTTGGAAACGGAATTAAGGACAAGCCAGTCCGAAGCGATTATGCCGAGTTGCATGGCGGAGAGGTAATCCATAAAACCCTCAAAGACGGAACATACGTCCGAGCCGTTACGCTTCAAGGAAATATCCTTCGGCGGGATGCAACCCTTGAAAAAGCAATTACGCAATTCCATTCCTCCTGCCTCGTTACGAAAGCCGATGGCATAGTACCGCTTGCCCCGTACACGATACCTCACCTCCTCGCAGTTGGGGATGGCAACGTGGGCATCGATACCCCGTTCTTCCAGATAGCCCAACAGTCTGCCATTCAATAAGGGACGCCTCTCAATATCCTCAAAGGAGGGATCTCTTTCTTTTTCCCTTAGCGATTGCTCCATAACGGGAAGCGGACACGTTCCGCTCTTGGCCATGAAAGCCGCCCGCAGGAGAAAATCACTGCTTCCGATAAACTCTCCCGCTAAGTCGAAAATATCACCGCCTTTGCCCGTCCCAAAATCGAACCAGACATTCTTGACGGTATCGACTTTGAAGGAGGGTGTCCGTTCCGTGCGGTAAGGGGCGGAATACCACAAGGCGTCTCCTTTCTGCTTAGTCGGCTGAATCCCCATTGCGTTCAGGAAGTCCGCAATGGGGATTTCTCTCATCTGTCGCACGTCCATCAGTCCAGCATGATTTTCAGTCCGACACCGTACTGTGCATGGAAACGCTCCGTAGAGCCTCCCCACAGACAACGTTCCCTGCCATAGAGCAGCAACACCAATCTGTCCGTCAGATAGGTTTCCGCTTGTAAGGTGATCGCCCCACCATAGATAAATCCGTCTTTGTTATGGAGCGTGGAGCCATCAAATAGCAGTTTCTTTCCGCCATTGACCGTCTCATAGCCCGCCAAGGCGGAAATACCTACTGACAGGAAAAAGGTCTTGCTCCCGTCCGAAAGCACATTGCAGAAGAAACCTCCCTCTCCCGTGAACTGCTCCACTGGGATACGGCTTTCGCGATAGGGATGGTATCTACGGAGATATTCCGCTCCGAACATCCATTGATGTCCACCTTTGGCATAGGTGGCAAGCGAAGCCCCGAACGAATAGCCCGTCTCATTCTTGGAAGAGGAAGAATAAAAACCGTCCGCCATGCCTGTGGTCAGGCGTATACCTTTCATCTTGGGCAGACAACGCTGGGCGTGCGCCTGCCCTGCAAAGAGGGCAAGCGACACGACAAACAGGAAAAACAAAGACTTTCTCATACTACTTCACTTTGAGTTCGTTGATTTCCCTCGCACGCACAAGGTCTTCGTTCTCCACGACAAAGGATTGGTGTCTTCCGCCGTTCTTCTCGTGCATCTCTACAATGAGCTGCTTGTCATCGGGGATGGTGAACTTTTGCAGGGTGAATACCGTGCGTTCGCTCTTCTGCCCCGCCACGCAGGTGGTGTAGTTGTAGGCACGCAGTGGAAGCAGTACCTGCTCCTGCATGGCAGTCTGCTTGGCGACCTTCTTGTCCACGATTTTGAACGTGATGAAGTCGATGTCGAACGGCACGTTGGACTTGTTGCGCAGTTCCGTATGGAAGTACAGCAGTCCGTTGTGCGAATACAACCCTTTGAGCAGGTACTGAATACCGAAGGACTTGCTGCCGATGTGCTTCACCGTCCGCCTGTCCTCCTTGTGAATGGATTTCATGATGAGCCTTACCAGCATCGGGCTTTCGCTTCCGAGTTCCTTGAGATAGACCTCCATTGCGTTGTTCGGACGGTTTACGCTCTCCCCATCGTGGATGAAGTCCGCCATTTCCACATTAAGTAGTAGTGGCTCGTTGGCATACTTGACATTAAATGTGTAAAACGCACCGTTTTCCGTGATGACACTCATGTTCGTCTCCTCGTGGAAGCCCTTGACCGTCGCCTTCACACGGATAACGTTTTCCGCTCCGTCCGCCTTCCCTGCAATGAGGTTGGGCGAACCCAAATCCACATAGCGCACGGCAGAGGGGAAGATAATGTGCACCGTCTTGTCGTAGGTGATTTCCAAGCCGTGGGGCGGTATCATCCGCTCGAAGGCAATCTTGCGAGTCAGCCCCTGATAGAGGTCTCCGCTTGAAGTTGTTTCCTGTGCGTTGGCACAGACTGCGCCCAGCATCAGGGCGATGGCTAAAACTGTTCTTTTCATTTTTACTGTGGATTAAAGTGGTGAATAATAACTGTGAATTACTTGTTTTCAGGTTGGTAGAGCAATACCTTGTATCCTGCTTTGAGATGCACCTTGACGGTACGCATCTTCTTGGCGAAATACTGCGAGGTTCCCTGTATCAGCCCCTTGCCCAAGTCGGCTGCAAGCTGTGCACCTGCATCGGTGGAGATGTTCATACTACTGCCTGCGGAAGTACCCATTCCTGCGACAATCTCCTTGGCGGCACTGCGCTCCATCGAGCCGGGGATGAATATCCCTGCTTGTCCGTCTGTATCGTACACCGCCAATTCCACGGGGATGATGTTCCCGTGATATTCCAGCGAAGAGATGAGTACGTTCAGGCGTTCGCCCTGTATCTTCGCCATGCCGACCACCGAGGCGTTCCGAGGGATTTCCTTGCCGGACACCAGCATCGGTTCCAAGAGACGGAAACGTACCGTTTGCCCGTCCGTAACCGTCTGCCGGGTATGTACACAGGCGGAGATGGTATTCTTCTCCGCCAGCGGGGCTGTTCCGATGGCGGTATGGAACATATAGTTCCTCTCCTTGACATATTCGGAGCGGAAAGTCGAGTCGCTCATCGGCTGTGCCAGAGCCGACACCACTTGTTCGCTCACAGGGGCAACGGGAAAGGCTACCGCCTTCCCGTTTCGGGTGGTTGCGACCGCTTTCCTTTCGGAAGCCGTCTCCCCGTCCGATGCCAATGCCATATTGGAAGAGAGCTGTCCACCGCCCGACGGCATATACTTTGCCGCCAGCTGATAGGACTTTTCGAGCAATGCCATCTGGTCGTTTACGGTTATGGCAGGCGACTGCTGTTCGCTGCTCATACGGTTTTCCAACTCTGCCAATCGGACACGCAGTTCCTCTTTTTCAGGGTCTTCCCTCGGTGTTTCATAGAAGTTGCCGAGCGTGCGGTTGATGTCTTGGTAGGCGGATGCCGAGGCGTGAAAGCCGGCTTGCGTAGCGGAGTATCGGGAGGTATATTCCTCTCTTCCGTCCAAGGGGTCAGACTCCCAAGCGGATGCTTCGCCCGCTCCCTGCGAAGCCTGCCCACCGGTCATTTCACCAAAGAGGGAGCTCAGACTCTGCATCGCACGGTTGCGCTCCTGCTCTTTCTCCTCCATCATCTCCTTCTCGTAGGCTTTCTTTTTATCACCGATCAGTTCGGTTGCCATCGGGTCGGGCACTTCCGTGTTGAAGCCCTTGGTCTGTTTCTCCTCTTCTTTCTCCGACGGAGCGAAGATGAGCCACATGGAGCCTGCAAAAAGCAGAAACATCAGAGGGTAAATGATAAACTTCTTTCGCCTTTGTCTCTCTTCCTCCGTCAGCTCAGGCGAGATACTCGTATCGGAGGCTGTCTTTCTTTTGAATGGGAACATAATCGTAATACTTTAATAGGTTGATACTGTCATTCGGATAGAGCCGCCTTACTTCAGGGGCTTCTATATGCTCGATTGCCGGTAACGTTTCCTCCTCGGAGTCTCCGTCGGAGAAGATACGGTACAAACCGTTGAAGAAAACGTAGTTGGTAAGAAAAGCGAAAAAGAGAAGCATTGTCAGGACGACATACAGCCTCAGATGAGTGGGGATGCGTCCGCACAGGCGGCGGAGTCTTGCCTCCTCTCTCTCCTGCATCATTCGGAACAGACTTTTCTTTTTCATCGCTTACGGGTACTGATGTCCTTATTCTCCAATATTTCGAATCCTTCGATGTTGAATCCGTTCGGATTGTCGTCGCTGCGGCTCGTATTGAGCAGACGACAAACGGTCACGAGATTTCGCTCGGTCACGTCGGTCGCACGGATAATCATCTGTCGGGCATACGTCCGTACCGAATAGGGATAGTGGTCAAAGTCACAGAGTACGCTGTCCACCTGCACGACCTGATTGATGTTTCCTGCCACGATACGGTTGTAGTACCCTTTCTCGGAGAAATCCCGATAGTAATTGTAGGCACTTTTGTCCGCCAAGAGCAGCGCACGGGAGATATTCCCCTCGATGGCACTCTTATCGGGCGAAAGGGTGAAGAACAGCTCGTGGAAGCGGCGCACGTGCTCTTTTGCCTCGGCGGGTCTGTTCTGCGACAGATCCTGCGACAAGGCGAGCATCAGCGACTTACCGCCATCCAGCACATAGATTTTCTGCCTTTGGGCTTCGGCAAAGGAGTAGGCTCTCCATACCGAATAGCTCGCAAGGGCGGCACACAGACAGACGACAACCAAAGTAAAAAGGCGTATCTGCCTGAAACTTGTTTCGATATTCTTTAATGACTTAAATTCCATGACTTTTTAGTTTTGTTCAGATGATTCTGATGATTGGTTTCCTCCTCGATGAAATAATTTTCCGGCAATCTCTTTGGCTTTGCTGCCCGCATGGTTCATCATGCTTCGTCCGTGTCCCACGGCAAAGCCTCCTGCGGCTCCACCCACGGCTCCTGCGATACCAGCACCCTTTCCTGCCGCATAGTTCACGTTCTTTCCGAAATTACCTGCTCCACCTGCCTGTATCACCCAGCCCGCAACCGTAGGAATGGTGAAGTAGCCGATGATGCCGATAATCATAAATACAAGGTAGACCCCATTCGAGGCATCTATCGTATAGGTAGGGTCATTTTGTAGCTGTGTGATGTCATGCTTGAGCATCAGCTCCTGAATCTTCGCCAGCATCGAGCTGAACAAGTCCGCCACAGGTAGCCACAGATAGATGGAGATATACCTCGTGAACCATTGCGTGAGGGTACTCTGAAAACCGTCCCACACGGAGATGGCAAAGGCTATCGGTCCCAAAATGGAGAGTACAATCAGAAAGAATGTCCGAAGCGTGTCGATGAGCAGGGCAGCAGCGGCGAAAAGCAGTTCCAAGAACTCCCGTACCATATTGCGGAACCATTTCTTCAGGTTGTACATACTGCGTTCCACGTACATTCCCGCCATTGTCGCCATATCCGAGGGAGAGATACCGAGTTCATCCAGTTTCTTGTCGAACTCCTCGTTACTGACCAAATAGGCTGTTTCGGGATTTTTTACCATCGCCTCGTACTCCAGCTTGTCCCGTAACTTGCGGTATTCGTCCATGCTGAAGGTCTGCTTTTCGAGCATCTTGTGTGTACCCTGTACAATGGGACTGAGCACCCCGTTGATGGTCTCCAGCACCATCGGAAAGAAGAGGATACAGAGACCGAGCGCAAACGGACGGAGCAACGGATAGACGTCGATGGGTTCGGCACGGGCAAGCGTTTGCCATACTCTGAGTGCCACATAGAAGAGCGCGCCCAAGCCCGCAATGCCTTTGGCGACGCCTATCATGTCGCCGCACATCGGCATCATCTCCGTGTAAAGGGTACGGAGGACTTGGTGCAGGTTATCAAATTCCGCTCCCATACCTACCAATACCTTTCGTTGTCCGTTCCATAGAGCGAAAGCACCCGGTCGGTATCCTGCTGCTTCTTGGCTCTGAGGTAGCTTACGGAGATGTTCTTGTTCGTGTAGTAACGCACGAGGTTGCGGTAGTCCCGCACCTCCTTGTAGCAGCGACCCACCACGTCCATACGCTCCTTGTCGGTCATTTTCAGCGTGGTGATGTTCACCACCTGCTTCAGCTCCTTGAGCAGGTTGTTGCTCTCTCCGAGCAGTTTGGTGTAGCCGTTGGCGATGGCAACCAGCTCCTCCGGACGGAAGTTCGGGTCGGAGAGCATCTTCTTGTAGTTGTTCACATAGATGTCGGAGATTTCCCCGACCATCAAAATCGTCTCCTTTACTTTTTGGGCGTCCCGCACGAGGTCATTCACTTTTTTCAGAGCGTCGTAGTACTTCTTGCTCTCATTGTAGAGTTTCTCCACCTCTTTGAAGTTGTTGAGCGTGTTCTTGACCGTTTTGGAGGTTTGTACGATTTCCTTGGTCGTGTTGATGATGCTCTGTGCAAGGTTGGTGGGGTCTGTGACTACCCACTGGGCGTGTGCGCTGCCGGCCAGGAGACAACCGCACGTGATAAGCATTAAAATTCTCTTTCTCATTTTACGTTGGATTTTAGTGATGATTATTCTTGACTATTCTTCTTCAGTGAGCTGCCTGATGGCAAGCTCCATGTTGCCGCCGAGTTGCTCGGCACGGGCCAGTACGCGCATCTTCTCTGTCTCCTCCGTTGTGTAGGTGAGGTATTCGGCTTTTGATACTTCGGTGGCATAGACAGCGGATTGTACACCACCCAGTCCGATCCATACCTCCTTGTATGACCTCGTGGCATCGTTGCTCTGGTTGATGGAGAGGATTTGCCCCCGTTCCTTGTCCGTCAGTCCCAAGAGTGCCTGAATCTGGTCGAACTTGTTCATGTACTTGCGCTGGTCAAGCAGTATCTTGCAATCACTATTATTGATGATGGACTCCTTGACCACGGGCGATGAGATGATGTCGTCCACTTCCTGTGTCACCACGACCGCCTCGCCAAAGAACTTACGCACGGTTTTGTAGAGGTAGCGTATGTATCCCGCCATGTTTGCGGAGGCTATCGCTTTCCAAGCCTCCTCGATGAGGATGACTTTCCGAACCCCTTTCAGTCGTCGCATCTTATTGATGAACAACTCCATAATGATGATGGTCGTGATGGGAAAGAGGATGGGATGATCCTTTATCGCATCGATTTCGAAAACGATGAAGCGTGCATTTAAGAGGTCGAGTTGCTTGTCCGAGTTCAGCAGATAGTCGTATTCGCCACCCTTGTAGTACGGCTCCAGCACGTTGAGAAAATTGGCCAAGTCAAAATCCTTTTCCCTGACCTTTTTCTCACGAAGCAGAGCCGAGTAATCGGTGGTGAGATACTCGTAAAAGCTGTTGAACGAAGGGACGATACCATCATCCGTCTTGATCCGCTCGATAAAGAGCGAAACGGCATTGGAGAGGGCAACCTCCTCCGAACGGGTGGCAGGCTCGTTGTCTTTTTTCCATAGGGTCAGCAGTAGGGTCTTGATGCTCTCTCGCTTCTCCACATCAAAAATCTTGTCCGTCGTGTAGAAGGGATTGAAGCTGATGGGACTCTCGTCTGAGTAGGTGAAATAGACCCCATCCTCGCCCTGCGTTTTGTGGCGTATCATCTCGCACAAGCCCTGATAGCTGTTTCCCGTGTCTACCAAGACGATATGGGTGTTCTGTTCCCAGTACTGCCTTAGTAGGTGGTTGGTGAAGAACGACTTGCCCGAACCCGACGGTCCCAAGATGAACTTGTTGCGGTTCGTGATGATGCCTTGCTTCATCGGCAGATCGGAGATGTCGAGATGGATGGGCTTGCCGCTGCGGTCAGCCATCTTGATACCGAACGGTGAGAGTGAATCACGGTAGTTGGTCTCCTCATTGAAGAAGCAGACCGCCTGTTCGATGAAGGTGTAGAAACTCTCTTCGGCAGGGAAGTCGGCTTCATTGCCGGGAATGCCCGCCCAGAAGAGCGTCGGCACATCCACTGTGTTGTGTCGTGGCTTGCACTCCATCAGTGCCAGCTGACTACCCACATCATTGCGGATAAGGCGGAGTTCCTCCTCATCCTCGCTCCACGCCAAGACATTGCAATGACAGCGGACGGAGGTAAGCCCGAAGCTGTGCGCCTCGTTCAGATACTCGTCAATCCACTGCTTGTTGATCTGGTTGCTTCGGCTGTAACGGGAGAGCGAGTGCATGTTCCGAGCATTCTTCTCGAAGCGTTGCAGGTTCTCCGCACTGTCGTCAATCAGCACATACTGGTTATAGATATGGTTGCACGGCAACAACAGCCCCACGGGAGCGGCAAATGAAAGGCGGCAGTCACTTCGGTCGGTGGATAAACGCTCATACCGCATATCCGTAGCAACCTGTCCGGGCAGATCTTCCGTATCGGAGAGCGTATGCAGGCAGAGCCGTTTGTCGCCGATACGCATGCTGTCGGCACGGAGGTCAATGTCTTCCAAGACCGTCGTGTCAGAGAGGGACAGAGAGAAGTATTTTTCTATAAGTCCCGGCTTATCCTCTGTCCCGATAATTTCCTCATTGCTCAATCGAGTAAGACAGACAAAGCCGCTCTCATTGATAATTCTCTCGAATTGCTCGGTAGCTTCAAGAAATTTTCGGGCGGTATCCTTGTCCCGTACCTCCTTGGGGATGATATGCCCCCGGCAGAGGGAGGAAAAGTTGCTCTGCTGTCGGCTGCGGTTCTTGGTTGTCTTAGTCAGGAACAGATAACAGTCGTGATGAAGGAATGGTCGCTCGTTGAAGTGCCGCTCGAAACTTCGGGAAAGGAAGCTCATATCCTCCTTTTGCAATTCCGGGCGGTAGCCCTCCTTGACGAACCAATCCTGTTTGTGTACGATGCTGTAGGTCGGCAACACCTTGATTGCCTTCACCCAAGCCGAATGAATGGCGACATACTCCGCACTTGTCACCGTATAGAGTTCGGGAAGTTCGACCCGAAAAGCGACCGTGATGTCGGCGTCCTTCGAGAGGATGCACCCCTCTTCGACGGCAAGCAGCGGAAAGCGATTCTCCAGCGTGGTGGCTTTCAGTATATTTCTCATTGCCTTTTCTCCTTTTCTTTGTTTTTCCTTTCTTCCTGTTCTCTCTTTACTCTTCTCTGTTCCTTATGTCGGAACAGACGGGGAATGCGTCGTCGGTTGATAAGGTAACGGGGATGGCTGTGCAAGGCGGAACGCTTCATCAGCCCATATTCCCCATACTTCGTGTTCAGGGAGAAGGTCTGCCACACCAGAACGGATGCGGCAGTCCCTCCGAAGCCGATACAGATCCATTGATTGACACCCGCCATGTAGAGGATGACAAACAGCACGAAAAGGGCGAGTAGCCCTCCGGCGAAGATGAACAGATATTGGCTTTTGAGTCCCTGAAACTCTACCGAGCGACCGATTCCCTTGTTGATGGGATAGGTCTCCATAGGCTTAGAGGAAGAAACTTCTCAGAATGGTGGCTGCGACAATGAGGAAGATACAGGCCCCGAACCAGCTCGCGGCGGTCTTCGAAGTGTCCGGATCTCCGGACGAGAACTTTGAATAGACCTTTACCCCACCGATAAGTCCCACGACCGCGCCGATGGCGTAGATGAGTTTCGTGGCTGGGTCGAAATAACTCGTCACCATGTTGGTGGCTTGGTTGATGCCCGACAAGCCGTTCCCTTGGGCAAAGGCAGAGGAAATGGAAAGCAGCAGGACGGCTGCGATAAGAAAATGTTTCTTGGTCATAAATCTTTGTTTTGTGCCAGAAGGATTGGATATGTCCTCCCGACGGATGAATACTGTTGTTACTTTTGGATGTTAGTGGTGGCTCTCTTAGAGTCAGCCGTACTCTTTTTCTTTCATTGTTCCTGTTATATTAAAGGGTCCATACTATTGGGGGTAAAACCGATCGGAAAAGGTGTTACGCTTTTTTGCCGCTGTAAAGCTCCTCGAAACGGGCACGGACGATTTCATCGATCGTGGCCGAACGTTTCGCATCGCTTCGGAGCGTTTCCATCAGCCGGGTTCCTTCCAACGCTCTCAGTGTATCGCCGGTACTCTGTCGCTCTGCTTCGGTGTGGGCGTGGCGGTGAATGACCGACAAGGCTTCCAGCACCCGTTCAAAATCAATTCCCATGGCGTATTCGCTTTCCCCCTGTATGGGAAGTTCTTCGTCCTCCTCTTCAAACGATGGTGCATCCGAAGATTCATACGTTAAAGGAATCTCATCTATGTCGGGCAGATTATCCGGTTCTTCCGATAGTTCTTGTCCGTTTTCGAGGGCAAATGTAGAAGCCTTTTTTGCTTCCGCCTCGCCTTTGGCATAACTGCGTACTTGTGGCGTTGAATGGCCTCTCTTAAAGCGACTTTTACCGATGATTTCTGCTTCAGAGACTATTTGGCAAGGCTTTTGGGGTACTCCCTTCTTTCTTCTTTTCCTCTCATACAAGAGAAAAAGAAATAGCCACAGGAGATAGAGCAAGAGAGCGGCAAGGACTATTCGGTACATAGGCGTTGCAGGATTTCGTGAAGTTCATCGCCTAACTGAATACAGAGCCTGCTCAACTTTCCTCCTTGGGGTGGTAAGAGGGTGCATACACCTCTTCTGCGCTCGGAAAGCAGCGGACGATATAAACGGGAGTGGCTCAATGAGGTCTGCATCAGCAAAGCTCCTGTTTCATCGGCAAGAGTGCGACAGCGTTCGTCGGCTTCCTCACGTTCCCAAGCCTGTATCATATTGCGAAGCAGGTAAAGCTCACGGATATTGCCCTTGCCCATCGTCAGTATCTGCTCTCCCAAGATGTCGATGAAACGGCGGACAGCTTCCATATCCATCGGACTGCCCGTAACGGGAAAGAGAACGGCGTCCATTGTCGAAAGCAGTTCCACTGTCCCTTCGGTACGCATCAATGCAGGGAGATCGAAGAGGATACAGCGAGGGGGATTGTCCGCACAGTGTCGCTCCACCCTGTTCAGGGCTTCCTGCACCGGAGCGCAGATAATCGGATAAGGGGTGCAGGGTATCCGATGCTTCAGGTGCATCAGGCTTTGATGATTTAGTTCCTTCGACTCTTGTTGCCGCAGACGGGCGATGGTATAGACGGGATGGTTGCAGTCCACGACGGCGACATCGTATCCTCTGTAGTAATGCAGAATGCTTGCGGCAAGTGCCGTAAGCGAGGTTTTGCCGACACCGCCCTTGGGGGAAGCGATGGCGAGATAAATGGGTTTACTCATATTTTCTCTTTTCTTTGAATGGGTGAATACTATGTCTTGATAAATCGTTTGTAATCGAAGTTGCCTGACTGAACCTCTTTCGGAGCTTCTTCGGCAACGCGCTCCAGCAGTTCGCGGACACGTTCTCCGGCCGCTTTCTTAATCGCTTGGAACATCGGGGAGTCGTGTATCTTATAGATGGTTTCGGCGGCTTTCGCAGCTTCCTCTATCGGGGCATTCTTACAGGAGAGGACACTGCCCATTTGTTGCAACTCTTCCGCGGTGATGCTTTCCGAAAGGGAGTGGCTTTCACCTTGGACTTCCACCAATACATAATCCTCTTCCTCTTCGGGAATGTCCGGAGAGGTCTCTTCCGACATTTCCGTTTCAGGCGTCTGTTCCTGTAACTCTTCGTCAATGGGCAACTCGGCTAAAAGGACATTCTCCTCTTGGGAGGATTCCTTTTGGGGGATACGGATGGTGACGACGACTTTCCCCTTGCCCCGTTCCTTGAAAAAGAGTTGCAAGTCACGGTAGAGTTTTATGGCACTCCGATAGCGTCCGTACAGGAAGTGGGCGACCTGCACGCTGCCGAGATAGGCTAAGCCGACCAAGAGCAGAATAAAGACGACCTGCTTCATCGCTCGAAACGTTTACGGAACTGTTGCTCAAACAAGGCGTCTATCTCACCACGGTGACTCTCTAAGTGATGCCGGAGGATATGTTCTACGAATGCCCCAATCGTCAATTTGCCTGCGGCTGCCACGTAGACGATTTCGGCAATCTCTTCCTGTGTCTTTTTGGAAATGAACACGCCCTTTCGGTCTCCGATGCTCAGGGGTTGCAGAAAGGCGGTTTCATAATCGCTTCTCTCTTCCTGAAAGAGACCTGTAGAGTGTCCCTCGGAATGTTCGATGAGCGTGGTGGAGTTACGGATGGTTACTTTTGAAGAGACGCTTTTTCGTTCTCTGCAGGTCTTATTGCTTGCCATTGGTTGATCTTTTTTCTGTTTCATATCACAATAATTTCTTGAAGTTCTTTTCACTTAATCGGTTGATTTCTTCCTTGTAGTCCTCTAAATGTTTGAGCAGGATATTTTCCACGTACATGCCCAATGTCATCTCCCTCTTTCGGATGAAGAGGACGATTTCCGATAGTTTGTCCTGCAACTCTTTGGAGATGTAGATTGCCTTGCGGTCATACAGGTCATTGCGGTGCATGAAGAGTGAGATGTAATCTCCTTTGGCGGGATTCTTGCGACGTGTTCGGATGGGTAGTTGCGGTTCTTCCGAGACCTCTTTCCCTGTTTCCGGAACAGACGTATCCACCTCTTCGACGGAGGCAGACGGTATCATCTCGCTCTCTTTCTTTTTCATCGGGATACCCTGCGAAATCAGTTCCCGGATGGCGACGGGGTCTATCGCCCCTTTATTCTTCTCTGCCATACGCTTCAGGTTTTACGATTGATAGGATTTCCTCCACAAGCTCTTTCAGACGACTGCCTCTGAGCAGCGTGCGGGAGGCGGGAAAGATGGTCGAACGGAAGAGGGTTGTACCCTCATCCATCACTTCCTTTTTGTAGCGGGTCGTATTGGGGACTGCCGTCTTCAAGACCGGAAGCCCCAACTCGGCAATGACCTTTTCATACATCGTATAGAGGGGTGTTTTCTCTCTGCCGTCTACCATGTTCCAAAAGAGGTAGATCCCTTTGTTGGCAGTGTCTGTATTGTCGGTTATCACCTCCTTGATGATGGCTGAAAAGCTCAACGTGCTTTCCAAGGATATACGGTCGGCGGAGATGGGTGTGAAAATGTAATCCATATTGGAGAGAGTGGTCAGCACACCGTCATTGTTGATGGTTCCGGGCAGGTCAAAAAAGACGAAATCCGTATCCGACTCATGTGTTTCCAGATATTCCCTGACCGTATCCACGGCTGCCTCTGCCGTGGCACAAAGGATGGTGTACGTGGGCTTTTGCAACTCGGAGAACTGGGTGGCTGCCAATTCCTGCAGCGCGGGGTTGCGATCCACCCCCTGTGCGTCACGCTGACGCATCGCATTGATGCTGAATTGCGGATAGTCGCAATCCACCACAATAAGGTTATACCCGCAGGCATAGTGCAGGTAACTCGCCGTCAAGACCGTAAAGGTCGTTTTGCCGACACCGCCCTTCTGGGTGGAGAAGGCTATGAAAACAGGTTTCTTTTTCATTTCATTTTCTGTTTAATGGTTCTACATATATGTGAGGAAAGGCGTATGCACACCTTGGCTTGTTTCCTTGAAAAGGCAGATATGGAAATGAGTCCGTGAGGGAATAAATCTCCGGACAGGCATACGATAAGGTATTCCGATAAGAGAACATAGACCCACTTTGGGGGATATGTCCCTCCTTGTATAAGGGTGGAGCTATATGACGGGAGGCATACTTGCACACGTCCACCCATCCATACTTCCACGCTTGTACCCTTGCACAAGGGTATAAGGGTACATGGGTGCAATAACTTGTAGATATTCTCATTCCAGTTCCCATTTCCTTGATTGTCTGTTCAAATGGATGCGGACAGGTTTTTAGACTTAGGCAAGTATGTCCACCGATCCGCAAATAACCGTCCGACGGGGCAAATATAGATGCCCTCAAAGCCTCTTTTCTATCCTTTTTGCTAACTACGTACTTGTGGCGTCGATATGCGTACTTGTGTCTACTTATGAGGTAAGTGTCTTAGCTACAATGGGTAGTAACTTTGCACCTAAGCGGAAAGCCGAAGCTTTCGAGGTATAAAGCGTTCTTTTTTGAGATACTCGACTTCCGTCCTTCATGGATGGATTTATTTGCGTCGGAGCAAATAGCAAGGTATGTTTTATGCAGCACGACTCCGTTTTTGCAGCATAAAACCCTTGCTCTTGCAGAGGGCTGAAAAAACTCCGAAGTCGTTTTTTCTTGGAAGGGAGAATGCCTTGTCTCGAATGCCGGTGATGCCGTGAAACACTAAAATCCAAAGTAGAAAATGAAACAAAAGAAAATGCGGGGCATAAGCTCCAAAGAGAAGACCGAGAAACGAGTCTCGGTAAACTTTACCGCGATGGAATTTGCCGAGTTTCTCTTCATGAAAGAAACGGCGGGCGTACAAAGTCAGTCGGCTTTCATCAAGGCGAGGGTCTTTGACAAGACTTTCCGTGTCATAAAAGTAGACCGTTCGCTGCTCGACTACTATCAAAAATTGACGACTTTGTACGGGCAGTTTCGCAGCGTAGGGGTCAATTACAACCAAGTAGTGGTCGCCTTAAAAAGCAATTTCACCGAGAAAAAAGCCTACGCCATGCTTGCCCAACTGGAGAAACTGACACTTGAATTGGCAACTATCGGAGGCGAAATCGTACAACTCACCCGTGAATTTCAGGAGAAATGGTCGCAAAAATAAGCTACGGGAGTTCCCTTTTCGGGGCGTTAGCATACAATGGAGAAAAGGTAAACGAGGGTGTCGCGAAGATTTTGGAGACCAACAAAGTGTTTTGTTCTGCCGATGGCACACACGATATTGCTGCTTGTTTTCAGGACTTTCTGGCATATATGCCGAGCCAAGTTCGCACGAAGAAGCCCATTATTCATATTTCCCTGAACCCGCATCCCGATGATAAACTCTCTGATGAGCAGTTCTCTGCCATCGCACAGGAGTATATCGAAAAGATGGGCTACGGCAACCAGCCCTTTGTCGTGTATAAACACGAGGACATAGACAGACATCATTTGCATATTGTCACCTTAGCCGTTGATGAACAAGGGAAGAAGATTAACGATGGCAACAACTTCTACAAGAGTAAGCATATCACCCGAGAGATAGAGCAGAAATATGGCTTGCTGCCTGCCGAAAGGCAACGGGCAAAAGAGACTTTTCGACTGCAAAGAGTCCGTCCTGAAGAGGGAAATCTCAAAAAACAACTGGCTTCGGTTATCAAACCTGCAGCGAAGTTCTATCATTGTCCGAGCTTCAAAGAATACAGAGCCTTGCTCTCCACCTATAATATATGCGTGGAAGAGGTGAAGGGAGAAATATATGGAAAGCCCTATAATGGATTGGTCTATTTTGCTACCGATGATAAAGGTAAAAAGGTGGGGAATCCTTTCAAGGCTTCTCTTTTCGGGAAAGCTGTCGGATATGAAGCCCTACAAAACAGGTTCAAGGCTTCAAAGGAGAAAGTGAAAGAAAAACATCTTGCTCCCAAGACCAAAGCGGTCGTAGCCGGAGCATTGAGGCATTCTGCCACAAGAGTGGATTTCAGGGATAATCTCTATCACAAGGGGATTGATGTCCTCTTTCGTGAGAACGACGAAGGGCGGCTCTATGGCATCACCTTCATAGACCATAACAACGGCTGTGTGGTCAATGGCTCACGATTGGGCAAGGAACTTTCGGCAAACGCCGTTGCCGAGTGGTTCGACCGCCCGCATCCCGAACTGTCTGCTCCAATACAGCAGAGTGAGAAAGGCAGTATTTCCCAAACTCAGACTTCGGACGGAGATTCCGTCTTGGGCGGTTTGCTCGATTTGCCCTTGGAAACCCATGGTACGGATTGGGAGGAAGAGCTGTTCCGCAGACGGATGCAGCGTAAGAAAAGAAAACAACGTAAACTCTAAAAAAAACAGAAAGATTATGTCACAACAAGAAGACGATTTGAGGGCATTGGCGAAAATTATGGATTTTCTGCGTGCCGTGAGTATTATATTGGTGGTTGCCCACCTCTATTGGTATTGTTACGAAGCCATCAAATTATGGGGTCTGAATATCGGTGTGGTGGACAGGATACTGATGAACTTCCACCGGACGGCGGGGTTGTTCGGAAATATGCTTTATACCAAGCTCTTTGTGCTGGTACTGATGGGGCTTTCCTGTTTAGGAACAAAGGGCGTTAAAGAGGAACACATCACTTGGTCTAAAATAGGAGTGTTCATGGGCATCGGTTTTGTCTTTTTCTTCCTCAATTGGTGGATACTCGCCTTGCCTTTTCCCATTGAAGCCAATGCGGCTCTCTACACCTTTACGATAACCATAGGGTATGTATGTCTGCTGATGGCGGGACTCTACATGAGCCGCCTCTTGAAAAACAACCTGATGGAGGATGTCTTCAATCAGGAGAACGAATCCTTTATGCAAGAGACAAGGCTCTTGGAAAACGAGTATTCGGTCAATCTTCCGACCCGTTTCTATTATCGCAAGAAATGGAACAAGGGCTGGATAAACGTGGTCAATCCTTTCCGTGCGGTCTCCGTCTTGGGAACGCCGGGCAGCGGTAAGTCCTATGCCATCATCAATAATTTCATCAAGCAGCAAATCGAAAAAGGTTTTGCCATCTACTGCTATGACTTCAAGTATCCCGACCTCTCCACGATTGTTTACAACCATCTGCTGCATCATTCGGAAGGGTATAAAGTCAAGCCGAAGTTTTACGTGATCAACTTCGACGACCCTCGTCGATCGCACCGCTGCAATCCGATACACCCCGATTTCATGAGCGATATATCGGATGCCTACGAATCGGCTTATACGATTATGCTCAACCTCAACAAAACATGGGTACAGAAGCAGGGTGATTTCTTCGTGGAATCGCCCATCGTCCTTTTTGCCGCCATCATTTGGTATCTCCGCATTTTCGAAGGAGGGAAATACTGTACCTTTCCCCACGCCATTGAGTTTCTCTGCCGTAAATACGAGGATATATTTCCCATCCTGACCTCTTACCCCGAATTGGAGAATTACCTTTCTCCCTTTATGGATGCTTGGCTCGGAGGGGCGGCTGACCAGTTGCAGGGGCAGATAGCTTCCGCCAAGATTCCCTTATCGAGGATGATCAGTCCGCAGCTCTATTGGATTATGACGGGCGATGATTTCACGCTGGACATCAATAATCCCCAAGAGCCTAAAATCCTGTGTGTAGGGAATAACCCCGACAGGCAGAATATCTACGGAGCAGCATTGGGATTGTATAATTCGCGTATCGTCAAGCTCATCAATAAGAAAGGAATGCTGAAAAGTTCTGTGCTCATTGACGAGCTGCCTACCATATACTTCAAAGGGCTTGACAATCTGATTGCCACCGCGCGAAGCAACAAGGTGGCGGTATGCTTGGGCTTTCAGGACTTCTCGCAATTGAAGCGGGATTATGGGGACAAGGAAGCGGCTGTGGTGATGAATACCGTCGGAAACATTTTCTCCGGTCAGGTGGTTGGCGAAACGGCAAAGACATTATCAGAGCGTTTCGGGAAGGTGCTTCAAAAGCGGCAGAGCATGAGCATCACCCGAAGCGACAAAACGACCTCCATCTCCACGCAGATGGACAGCCTTATTCCACAGAGCAAGATTTCCACGCTCACGCAGGGAATGTTCGTGGGAGCGGTCGCTGACAACTTCTCCGAACGTATCGAACAGAAGATATTCCACTGTGAGATTGTGGTGGACAATGCAAAGGTGGCAAAGGAAACAGCCGCTTACCGACCGATACCTATTCTGACGGATTTCACGGATGAAAACGGAGAGGATATGATGGAGCAGGAAATCAAGGCGAATTATGAACGGGTAAAGACGGAGGTGCGGGAAATCGTGGAACGGGAGTTGCAACGGATTTCCGACGACCCGGAACTCTCCAAACTACTCAATACCAAGAAATAATGGCTGTTTTTCTTGGCTCTAAGGCTGGATTTTCGTACTTTTGAACACACAAAATGATGACACTATGAATTGTTTTAATCATACCCAAGAACCGGCGGTAGCCCAGTGTTCCGATTGCGGGAAAGGGCTGTGCTCCGAATGTGCGGGAAAGTATCAGCCGATACTCTGTACACCTTGTTTTCAGAATAGAAAACGCAGCGAGATTTGGCGAAGTATCTTCTGTATGTTGTTTCTCATCGCCTTGTTTGTCATAGGTTTCAAGTGGAACTTCTTGGCGACCAAAGGCTTTGAGGATATGAGATGGATGTCCGGATATGTGCTGATGGCGATATGGTCGGGCTATCTCTTCGTGGAGAAGTTTATTCCCTATAAGATGGTTGCGGGGACAAATGGACAGTGGATTGTTTACTATATTATCAAACTGCTCCTCTTTGTCGTCATAGGAGTTTTCACCGCACCTTTCACCTGCCTGTGGGCTGTCTACAGAGTTATCAGGGCTTTTCGGTAAGAGGATGCAAATTCTCCAACTAAGGGTTGGATTTTTCTAATCTTCTTTTGCGAGACACGAAGAGTTTCTGCGACCAATAGTTGCAGAAACTAAATCAAGGGAGGTACTCCGAAACCGGAATACCTCCCTTTTGATTTACTGCATCTTGTGTTCTCTTCATTTCGGCTCCCTTATAAATGAAGAACGCCCCTCAAGTATGCTGTCTTTCGACGCGCCTGAGAGGCTTATTGTCTTTTAGTTATATCCTGCAGAGAAGTATAACATCATCCCAACAATACCTCTATGTCACACCTCAGAAAGTCTTCCAACGAAACGCCTCCCGAGCCCACGACAAAAGATTTCTTGGGATGGAATGCCTCCACAAAGACAGGAAGACCTGAGTTCATCCCGCGACGACCGCTTTTCACCTCAATAGCTGTCACCTCACCATCGTTTACGATGATGAAATCCACCTCTTTGTCCTTATCTGCCTTGTTCCTTGCAGGCTCTCGCCAGTAATACACTTGATAGTCTGCCTCCTCTGCCATGCCCAGCAAATGAGCACCTACCGCACTCTCCACCCATCGCCCCCAAAGCGTCGTGTCCGTTCTGTCCATAAGGAACGACCTGCCTTTATATGCCGTCAGCAAGGCGTTGTTGTACACTTGGTATTTGGGAATGGAGCCACGCTTTCGGGCCTCATCATTGGCATACTTTTGCAATCCCGTCAGCAATGCACACTGGTCGAGTATCTCCAAATACGAAGCCAACGTAGTCACGTTGCCGGCATCCTGCAGTTGTCCCATCAGTTTTGTCAGAGAAAGTATTTCGGCAGAATAACCGCACCCTAACTCAAACAATTGTTTCATAAGGGCAGGCTTGTAGATGTTGGAGGTCATCAGTACATCCTTTTCGATGGCGGGAGCCACCAACGAATCCTTGATATACTTACGCCAACGCTTTTCGTCACCAATCATGTGGGCTGCACCGGGATAGCCGCCAAAGTAGATGTACTCGTCGAGTGTCACTCCGAAAGCGTCGTGCATCTCCTGATAGCTCCAATGCCCGAGGCGAATAAGTTCAAAACGCCCTGCCAACGACTCCGTAAGTCCTCTCTTGAGCAACAGACGGCTGCTGCCCAGCAGTACCACCTTCAGATTGACATGCTTGCGCGTGTCCTCGTCCCATTCTCTCTTGACCACCTCGCTCCAATTGTCAATCTTCTGGATTTCATCAATCACAAGCAGGCGTTCAGCCTCTCCACGGAGTGTCATGGTGGTTCGTGCTCCTTCCCACACTCGGCGTATCCAGTCGCTGTCTTTCGGATCGACGGCATCTGCTACTTCTACCGAATATGGAATAGGTACGTCCTGCAGCACCTGCCCTACGAGAGTAGATTTGCCTACTTGTCTCGGACCTGCCAATACTTGCATAAAACGCCTTGGCTCCTGAATGCGTGCTTTCAGCGTGTGATATTGTTTGCGAATATAGTTCATGCTCAAATCTAATGATGGATTTACTCAATTGTGATGAGTATTTTACTCAATTCTGCATGTAAAAATACTCAATTCTCTCTGTTTCTCCAAATAAAATTGCCGTAAACTTAAGGTAATCGGCAAATGAGAGGGAGAGAGTTCCTCCTTTTGATTCACCGTTTCTTGAACTTGCCGCCTTTCAGGTCGCTCTCCACCATACGCTTGTTCAGCTTCTCTCGGAGTTCATCAAGAAAGTAGGTTCGGCTGTCATCCTTGCGGCGTTTCATGTTCATATAGACGTTGTAGCAGTTCTTGATTTCTACACCAAAGATTTCAGAAAAGGTATCTGCCAATTCTTCTATACCGATTTCACCATCGTTAATACAGTCACAGGTATCGAGTGCATAGAGTAGTTCGACCAAGTCGGTTGCTTTACCTGTCCAATGGATACAGAAGGAATTGGATTGCAAACTCGGAGGTGATAAAGATAAAACTCCTTGCATTCGCATATACCATAATTCTAACTCTTTGTCAATGACGTATAGCAGCTCTGATACATTTTTTCCCCATCTCCGTTGTTAATCCGCTCTTTTCGTAGATTGTTTGTAAATGGAATCGAGTGTAACAAAGAGCCCGAAATAAAGATTGTGGATTTCTTTCCGTTTCGCTTAGTTTTATTACATCCTTGATAAAACTATCACAAACAGCCCTCATTTGGATTGCTGTCAAATCATTTGAAATTAGTTGTTCAAATGCAGTTGTTTGTATAAGTCGTTTCATATTGATAATTTATTCATTATAATCTCGTTTTCCTCTTTGTATTTCAATTGTTCATCTTTTTGTTCGATTGCAGGTTCTCCACATACAGAGGCAAATGATGGAGATTTGTAGTATCCGTATCGGTTCTAACTTGAACTAGAGGATAAAAAAGAGGGCAAAGAAGAAAGCAGAGGGTTCTGCTCCCGTCTTCGCCCTCTTGGTTATAGGCTATGATTTACTTGCCAATCCATTCTATTGCCATAGGGTTTCCTACAGTGGTTATCATAGGAGTTGGATTGACCTCAGATGTCCGAGGATTGAGATAATAGATTCCTTTGGTCGTTGCTGAAGCATTGCAGATGGCCAAGCCGTCTTTATACTTAGAGACCAATACACCATAGCCGTTGGACAATTCCAGTCCTTCAATTTTCGTCATCTTCTGATTGTACAGGTCAAATACAACGGCTCTGCTTGCGATAGCGGCATGCCCTGTTTCGCCAGGCTTGTAATAGCCCGGAACATCAATGTATCCGTAGGCTTTGCCGCTGGCTATATAACAGATAGAAGCCGCAAATCCGGCCGTTTTCTCTTCTCTTTCAATAGTTGCTCCGGTTATCGTCCAATGATATGTGGGGTCAAAATCCGTTTCGCCCTTTTTGATTCGCAGTATGCCAGCCTTATGTCCTGCTACCATTCCGAAATTGCCGAGACAAGAGATGTATATATCCCCTTTTTCATCCATGAACAAAGACTTCGGGTCAATGGGACGTGTAGCTTGAGAGAAACCACTGGCTTTCTCCGAAATCATCTTGACCAGCTTGTCCGTCTTCGAGTCAATGACGGCTACATCTGCTTGTTTGTAATCTTTAGGGCTTGTCCAGCCTCCCACCATCTGACTTAGACCTGCAAACACGTATCCGTCACGTTCTATCATAATTCCTATGTCGGGATTATTGTCCTGTATGCCCAAAGATGTCAGGTCTATCTCTCCCGTCTTCTGCATTGTCTCGGGATTGAAAATGTAGATTACCCCCAATCCGGCAAGCGACAGATACGCCTTTGTCGGAGACAGCTTGACGAGGCTGTTGGCACTGTTGTTGGCAGGCAATGGCATACTGCCCACTTTCTGCAAACCACTGTTTGTGCGGCGATACTTGATCAGTTCATTCTTGTCCATAGTCATGTGATAGCTTGGGAAGACATAGACCTCATCACCTATTACCATGGGGTAAGAACTGCCAAAGGGAACATTTATGCCATTTTTATTGTCAACAGCCATCGTCGTGCCCAACTTGGGCTCGTCAATGAGTTGCATATAGACTGTTCCATCCATGCCCGTAGCATTGGGCAAGGCTGTCAGTAGCAGTACATTTCCCGTACCTCCTGCTATGGGAGTGTCCGGATCGTTCTTGTCACATGAGTTGAGACACAGTGCAGCAAACATGGCTGCTGCGAAAATCATTTTCTTTTTCATTGCTTTTTTTGTTTAATTGATTATTAGATGATTGATTACTTGAACACATATCTGAATCTGACGATGAAACTACGTCCTGGCAAGGGGCGATTGAATTCGCTGATCATTTGCGTATCGGTCAGGTTGTTTATTTTCCCCATAATGAAGTAGCGTCCATTGCCGAAACTCTGCTCAAAGCCCATACTGCATGAGAAGGTTCTCGGTATGCGATGCTGCTGGAACTGGCTTTGCTCGAAATCATAAAGGTATTCTTCCACGAATGAGGCATCGGTAAATATGCGCGTGTTCATTCCTCTGCCTCCGAATAGATTCTCCTTGTGAAACTCCAGTCCTGCATTTGCCATCAGATAAGGTATATTGGGCATACGGCTGCCCTTCGTCGGATTGGCAATGGTGGTGTTTTGTTCATACCTACGCATATCTCGCAGGTCTTGATAGGTCGCGTTTACGTAACCATAGAGCCAACGTGTGACATCGGCTTTCACCTCTGCTTCCACACCAAGAGTCCTCATCTCGCCAAAATTTTGATACTGCGATTGCAAGAAGCCTCCCGTAAAGCGAATCATGTCCTGTAGATACATGTAAAAACCATTTACTTCTACTTGCATGTTGCTGGGAGACTTTCCTGTCAGGTCAAACATCATTCCCACGTTTACACTTGTGTTGCGTTCAGGAATCAAATTGCCCGCAGGAGCTATTACATATCCATCGCCCAGCAGTTCTTCTTCCGATGGAAGCCTTACATCATACCCGAGTGACGCTTTTGCCATCAGGGTGGGAGTGATACGGTAACGAAGCGCATTGCTGATGCCGAAATCATTCTTGCGAGTATCTATATCTTCCGCTGAATTTGTAAGAATACTTGCCATCCGCGTTTTCATCAAATAGTGGTAATACTTGATATTGACAGAATTGAGGAACTTATCGTCTGAAGAGCGATAGTCGTAGTTCAATCCCGCCACCCAGTTGAGCATATTGCTTGGAAATTCAGTACGGTAGCCAATGACCTTGTCCTTTATTACATCCTTGGGGTTGGCACGGGCATATTTCAGCAAAGAGTTAAAGTTGACCGAATGGTTTTCATTGACAAGATAGTTGAGATTCAATTTGTGCTGTAATTGGTGCTTATCATTCGTCAATAATGAAGCCCATTTGCCGATTTCGCCACCAAATTTGGAAGCCGCCGGATAATGCGTTCCGTCCCAATGTGTGCGATGAGAGGCGGTATCGGCAAAATTATAGTTGGTGTAAATATATCCCAGTTGCCAATCCAAGTCCAGCCCTTCCAAGAGAAAGTTGTCCTTCTCCATCTTATTGGCGAAAATAAAAGCGTTGGAATGGCTGTGGGCATACTGAATATTTGACTCTATCCCCTGTATATCCTTATAGGTATGTATGAAGACAGGTTCAAATTCCACCAAATCAAACCACCACTTCCGAGCCTTAAAGCTGCCGCCGATAACCGTCTTCTTAAACTTGTCGTGATCTCGGGTTATCGTAAGCCCCTCCTGGAAGGGAGACTTCATCTTGTAGTTATTGTCGGAATGGTTATAAAAACCTCCTAACCCGAACTCGATACCTTTTGAAGCAATGTTCATCTTGCTCACCACAGATGCTTTGTGGGTATTGAAACTTCCATAAGAATAATTCACGTCCAAATACTTGGGAGGATACTCTTTGACGACAATGTTTACGGCTCCTCCCACGGCAGATCCTCCGAACTTGGCGGGAACAACACCTTTATATATCTCAATGCGATCAATCATTTCCACCGGAATATCATTGATGTCGATAAAATCGGAATTATCGTTCATCGGATGCCCGTCAATGAAAAGTCCAATACGTTTTCCTTCCAACCCACGTACCGAAATACGAGAAGCACTGCCCACACCACCCATCGTCCGCACGGTGATACCGGCAGTCTTTGCCAGAACATCCTGCACATTGTTGACCGTTCCTTGTATCTGACTCATGCTGATTACGGATATAGGCATTGCCTGCTCCCGTATCTTACGGGCTTCGCTCTTGCCCATCACAATAACCTCTTCAAGCGATTGGGATTGGGCTTTCATGCGGATGATGATTTTCTTGCCTCTCTCCTTACCTACTGTGATCTTACTGGTTTGCGCGTGGTAACCCATAAATTTCACGGTAAGCGTATAGGTGGCTGGGGGGATGTCAGAAAAAGAGAACTCCCCATGCCCATTTGCTGCAACGCCCTTTTTCAGTTCCTCTATAAAGATGGTTGCACCGGGTAGCGGTTCTTCGCCTGAATCGTCGATAACTATGCCCGCAATCCGTCCTCCCCCTGTTTGAGCGGAGACACTAAGGCTCATGAGCATTAGTGATAAGAAAAGATAGAGTACTTTCTGTTTCATTGTTTTATTGCTAAAAATTATATTTTGCCTTTGCCCATATTTCTGAATTGTTTTTGTACCTACCGAATATCCCCTCATTGCCTCCAAACCAATCATAACCTACCGATAGTTGAATGTGGTCATTCAGCGCATAGGAGGAGGTAAAGCGGCTGAACCATCCCTTGTGGTTGAGGTCGAAATAGGTGAAGTTGGATAATTGCAATGTGCTGTCCAACAGTTTTTTAGACACATTGAGCGTGAGGAGTGACTGATGACGAGGTTGTGCTATTTGATTTTCATATCGCAGAATACTTTCCGAAGAAAACTGCGCCATCACCATCCATTCATGAGGCGCATACCAATCCACGCCCACGAGATAATTCACCGTGTTGAAGCCCTTCTGCTCCATAGCTCCCGCCTCGGGTTTGTAGCTGAAATGCTTGTCCACATTGAATGCTGCTTCGCCACGTAGGACAAACTGCCCCAACGGCTTGGATATATCTCCTCCGAAGAATCCCATGCGGTAATATCGTGGAGATACGGCCATGTGGGTACCTGAAGATCGGTAGGTAATCACAGGCATCTTGTTCCACGTATGCAAGGCAGCAATGGAAAAATCCACTCCCGGCAAGGTAAAGCAAAGTTTTCCTCCATATTCCATGTTGGAAAAACGGAACTTTGGGTGGCTTCCGTCCTCGTGCCAGACAAGGGGCTGAACGGTATTTTTAGGCAGCACGCTCCATGGATTTCCGGCATCGGTCGGCAACTTATACCCCTCGAAGGTCGGTACGGCAAGCAGCTCTAACTTCATCTTCTCATTAAAGACAAAGAAGCGCAGGGCATTGACCGGCATACGGATGTCATCGTAGTCCTGTGCCAAGAACTCCGTCATATCCATCGGAGAAACCAAGTCGGTAATGCGCACTCCGTCTGCCACACCCCAAATGACCAGTTGCCGACCGAGGCGAAAGCCCCAGTGCTCCTCTCTGTGGTCGAGATATGCCTCCCGCAGTTCAAACCCCGTGCGTTCCTTCAGCAAGGCATTGTGGGTGGCATTGAACGAGACAAAGAGCGTCGAACTGCCAAAACTTTTCCCTATTTCACCCTTTACCCGGGTGCGTGAAGACATAAAGTCGTTCGGCTTCTCGGAACGGGCGGCATGATAGGTATCAACAAAGCCTTTGAGTTGCCACGATGAAACCCCTTCTTCCTGTCCCCATGCGGCGTGTAGGGACAAGAGTGAGAGAAACAGCAGCAAAAACTTTATAGAACGATTACTTGTGTTTGTCATCAGAACCTACCTTTCTCCAAAGTGGTAACATTGAATTTTGTCTCCTCCATGGGAAGGTCATACTTGGGATTCTTAATTTCAAGAATCGTTTGATGCTCTGTCTGCACATTTGTCATGTGTAGCTTCTGTGCAACCCAGAATCCTGCTACTTTGGCAATGTCCGATAATTCAAGACGGCGGTGCAGCTTCCCCATTTTGTCATAATACTCCACCTTGACGGCTATCAGACAGTCTTGGCGTATGAAGGCTATTTTCTTGGAATAAATCTCGCGTTTGTCTTTGGGCGTAGATTCCAATTTCCAACACTTATGCCCATCTATTTCTTCTTTACCCAGCAGTTTGTGCGTGTCCTCATCCACGTTGCGACTGCCCATATCATCATAGGTAAAGTCACTGCCCATAAAGTAATCTTGCTTAGCAGACGAGCCGCTGATACGTCGGGTTTTCTTCATGGCGGGCAGGTAGAGCCATTTATCATCGTCCTTGTCGGGGTTGTCATAATCCCACGTGAGAAACCCCGTACCTTTTACGTCACCGGGGTATTGGAAGAACATAATGCTCTTGCGGTCTTTCTTTCCTTTGCCCACGTCGATGGAATAAGAAATCAGTTTGCGCTCGCGCACTGCTCCGCGCTTATTAATCAGTTTCATCACCAATTCCGATTGACGGGTATCGCCATCGGGACGGTCTTTTACTTTTTGGGCAATCTCTCTGCCCGTCTGAGCCATTGCCGTGGCGGCAAAAGCCAATACCACCAAACTTGTTAAAATAATTCTTTTCATCATGATTGATATTTTGTTGTTGATTTTATACCATTGACTTTTCAAGCATCTTCCGATAGGTCGCTGATTGTGCCTGCAACTCTGCGTCAGTGCCCATAGCCTCAATCTTGCCTTGATTAAGCAGCACTATTTTATCGGCTCCGCGAATAGTACGCATCCGATGGGCGATGACAATGACCGTCTTGTTTTTAATCAGCTCCGACAAAGCCTCCTGTATCAGGTTTTCGTTTTCCACGTCGAGCGAGGCGGTGGCCTCGTCCATCAGGATGATGGGAGCATCTTTCAGTATGGCCCTTGCTATGGAGATGCACTGGCGCTCGCCGCCGGAAAGCCGCTCGCCGTTTTCGCCGATAATGGTGTCCATGCCTTCGGGCATGCGGTCGATAAACTCATCGCAGCGGGCTATTTTGGCAACGCGGGCCACCTCCTCGTCCGTAGCTCCCTTTCTTCCTACGCGGATATTCTCTTTTATGCTGGTGTTGAACAGCACCACATCCTGAAAGACAATGGCGTAGTTTTTCAGCAGCGTTTCGGGGTCTATCCGGCTGATGTCCTCGCCACCCAACAGTATCTTACCCTGCTGAATATCCCAGAAACGAGCTGCTAATTTGGTGAGGGTGGTTTTGCCGCTTCCGGAAGGACCGATCAAGGCGGTAACTTCTCCTTGCTTGGCGGTGAAGCTCACGCCGTTGATGACGGTATGGTCCTCGTAGCCGAACACGACGTCTTCGAAATCAATGCTGTAATCCTTGGGACTCATTTCCTGTTTGCCTTCCTGAACGGGCATGGTTTTAATCTCTTTGATACGCGTCACCACGCCGTCGAGCGCCACGATCATCGCCATAAAGGTGAGGATTCCCTCGATAGGCAGGTAGATGCTTGCCGTAAGGATGAGATAGGCGATATAGACGAGGATGTTGATTTGTCCGGCAATCAGCATATTGGCGCCGACAATCGCCACCGTGACGATGCCGAGCTTCATCAACATGCCTGCCAATGACGTGGCAATACCGGCGTAGAACTCCCCTTTCATCTTTGTACGGGTATTGCTGTCCAGCTTGTGGCAGAACTCGTTTAGTGACCGATCTTCCAGGTTATAGGATTTGATTTCTTGTATTTGGTCTATTTTCTCTTGCAAATCGTCGAACACTTCGCGACCGGTTTTCACGCATGCGTCCATGGTTTTCCGTTGTTTCCTTTTAGAAAGGGAAAAGAGCAGCAACGAGACGGGAATAACCCACAATGCCGCCAATCCGAGCTGCCAATTGTAGGCGAGTATCATAATGGAAACGATAATCGTGGAAATGGAAGTGGCATAGATATGCGGTACGGAGTGCGAAAATATCTGTTCATAAAGTTGCAAGTCGCTCATCATGGTTGCCGAAAGGTCGGACACATCGCGCTTGCCGAAATAAGAAAGTGGCAGTTTCTTCAGGCGGTTGGCTATGTCGATGCGCGAGTTGGCACTCTCGTTATAAACATTGTCGTAAAGGCGCACATAGTCCCACCTTGCCACGATAAACATCACCAACAGCATCACTACGATGATGACAATATAGTCGGCAAGAGTTAGTTCTGCCGGTGCGGGAATGCCTTCCAGACCGCCCAGATACTGAAACAGAAACATAAATCCGACGATGGGTGGAAACATCTTGGTCAGATTCAGGATCGTGTGCGAGAAGATAGATTTTTTCAAGTTCTTCGCTCCCTGATCCGACATGGCATATTTTTGCTTTAAGAAATTATTCATTTTTACCTCCTATTTTCCAGTTGGCAGCTTTTTGATATTCGTTCCACAGCTTTTTGTAGGCACCACCTTGGGTTAATAATTCGTTATGTGTACCGCTTTCCACTATTTTGCCGTTCTCCATCACAAGGATTCTATCGGCATTAACCACGGAAGAGAGCCTATGGGCAATCATTAATGTGGTTTTGTCCTTTGACAGTTCCCTGAACGAAGCCTGAATAATATGCTCATTTTCGGGGTCGGCAAAAGCGGTCGCCTCGTCAAGGATGACAAAATCGGCGTTCTTCAGGAAAGCTCTCGCAATGGAAAGTCGTTGGGCTTCACCGCCTGAGAAATAGGTCCCCTTGGTACCGTAAACCGTATCCAAGCCCTTTTCTAAATTATCGACAATCTCTTTGGCTCCGGCCCTGACAAGAGCTTGCTCTATCTCCTCATTGCTGGCGTTGGGATTACCCAACAATAAATTCTCGCGCAGGCTCATCTTAAAGAGCTTGGACATTTGGAATACAAAAGCGATCTTTCGCATCAGCGCCGTTTTCTCATATTCCTTGATGTTGGTGCCTCCGACTAAAATTTCGCCTTCATCGGCATCATAGAAACGGGCTGCCAGACGTGCCACGGTGGTTTTTCCGCCTCCAGAAACACCGACCAAGGCAACAGTTTCTCCTTTGTTCACTTTGAAAGACACATTGTCCAGCACTTTTTCTTTCCCGTATGAAAACGAGACGTTCCTGAACTCCAGACCATCTTCAATTGCAGTTTTTCTGCCATAAGCGAAGTCGTCGTAATCCAAAGCGACGTCAATTTTATCCAATGCCAACTCGGCCAAGTAGATGAAGTTTTGAATAGATGCACTACGCATCATAAAAACACCGAATACTGGACCTATCAACAGATAGATAACAGAATTGCCCAGCACCTGCCGCATGTCGCCGCCTGTGGTGAACAGCATGATGGCAACGGGTACCAAGAAGAATGCTGTGGAACTTGAAATTGCCTCGTACAGCGACATTTTGTTTTTGAATCCCATGCTCCACCGTACCACGAAATCTTTCATCTTTACGATGAGCGAATAGAAACGTTCGAAACTCTCCACGCTCTGGGCAAAGGTTTTCACGACCGGTATGCCGCGCACGTACTCCACCGACTCGGCGGAAAGGTTGGCAAGTCCTTCGTAGTATTCTTCCCGCATCTTCATACCCTTTTTGGTGCTCATGGTTGCCATCAACAACATGCTTATGACCATCGGTATCAGGCTCACCAAGCCTAATCGCCAGTCGAAAAGGAAGAAGAATACCAACAGCACGATGGGCGAAACGATGGTCATGGCAAAGTCCGGCAGCTGATGCGCCAGCATGGTGTGGGTCTCGCCCGCTCCATCGACAATGGTTTTGCGTAGGTTACCGCTTTCGCGGTTGGCGAAAAAGCCCAACGGTTTCGCCATCATCTTCTTCACACTGAGCTTGATGATGTTCGCCTCTACCTCAAAAGCGAAGAGGTGGGATACCATTAGCGCAAAGAAATAGAGCAGCATTCCTGCTGCGGCAAAACTCGCCGCCAGAATTGCATAGTACCGTATGGAAACTCCATCGACACTATTGCTCAAAATAATCCCGCTGACAATCTTATGGATATAAACCATAGGCATCAGCACCATAATACCCGATAGGGCTGAAAAAATCATCGCCAGCGGAAGCATATAGCCCTTCTTGCCTGCGTATGGCAGCAACCGCTTCAAAACGGGCGTTTTCTTCTGTTTTTTTGTAGTATTCATTTGTATTCAATTATGTTTGTTCACTCAACCCGAGTTTCGTTTGTATTTGTCTCCTTACCGAACAGGTTGAACTTTTGGAACAATATGGGAGTGACACAGAGATCGGCAAGCAGTGCCGATACAATACCTGCCACGGAGAGTACCCCCATGTGTATAAAGGAAAGGCTTTCAGAAGTAGTATAGACGGCAAAGTTGGTACAGATCACTATGCTTGTCAGCACAATCGGTGTTCCAATAGTGCGGAACGAACGGAGGATAGCCTCCCGGTAATTGCCCCGGCGGTCGAACTCCAAATGCCCGTGGTTGATAAAGTGAATGGTATCATCTACTGCCAATCCGAGAATCATCGGCATGATGGTGGCGGTCATCATATCCAACGGATAGCCAAACCATCCCATCAGACCGCCTACCACCAAAGCCGGGGTAAGGTTGGGTATCAAACCGATAAGTCCGATACGTACACTGCCGAAGACAAGCATCATCAGGATGCCGATAATCAGAAGTGAAATAGCGAAAGAAACCATCTGTCCGCGAGCTACATACTGCATCATCGCCGTAAACTGTGGAATGCTGCCTACGGTAGTGACTGTGGCTTTCGGGAAAAGCTTTTTGGCATGAGCAACTATATCGTTCAACTCCCGTTCTGTTTCTCCGGAATCGTATGAATTCATCTCGACCATCAGGCGAAGGCGCCGATAATCATAATCGATCCAGTACTCTGCCTCACTACCTCCTGCATTTTCATAAAGGAGTAGCAACTGTGCCACCTCTTCAGGATTGTGAGGGATAGTATAATAAGAGGCATCCCCATCGTGCAGGGTTTGGTTCAGGTCTTTGAGGATATTCAATACCGTGGTTGTGCGCTTGGTTAATTTATACCTGTCTACGTGTTGTGCTAAGGAATCTAATCGCACTAGGATTTCGGGCGATTTTGCCAATCCATTATCAGGCAGTTCTATCATCACATCATAGGTATAGACAGACCCAAGTTCACTCTCGCCCACTTCCAAGAGGTTGTTTACATAGGCTATCTTTCGCCCCATGGTTCGCTCCACGTCAAAGGCGGTCTCTATTTTGGTGAATTGATAGACAAGAGCGACAGTGATCATTCCGGTAAGCCATAGTATCAAAGTGCCGTGTTTAAGTACCCCTACCCCCATCTTCTCTAATTTTCGGTCTAACCATCGTCCGCCTGTTTCCTGCACTTTGGGGTGTGGTTTTCCGTCCTTACCAAAACTAAGGAGCACAGGCATCAATGTAATGGCTATAAAGAACGCCAGCATCACGCATGAAGAAGTCGCTATACCAATAAAACGCATGGGTTGCATTGGTATGGCAAGGAAGGAAAGCAAGGCGGCAAAGGTGGTGAGTGCGCTGAACAGCACCGGCCATCCCATTTCTCTCACTGTTTCTTCTACCGCTTGTTTCCTCTTTCCGTGTATGAGAAATTGGCGTTTGAAATAGGAATACACGTGGATGTTGTATGCAATGGAAACGGCAAATGTCAAGAGCATGGGAATCATCACCATGCCGCTATCTATTGTCATACCCACGTAACCTAACATACCGTAAACAATGACAATGGAGCCTACGGCAGTGACAAGCGGCACGACCACTCCTCTAAAGGAGCGCGTTACCAATAGCAGGATAAGTATGGAGATTAGGGTGGCGATACCCAGCACACGGGGCATTTCCTTATTTATCCATTTCATTTTCATGGCGGTAACATAGGGCAGTCCCGTTCCCTTGGGATGGAGCTTTTGGTATTTGTCCTTGGTGATGATATGCTCCAGCTCGTTACCCGTCAACACCTCAGGAGCAACGGCATTCTTCCCCTTGTTCCACACTGAGTCTTCTGGGAAAGTGCGCAGTTTGAGTATAATCCACGAGAGTGTCCCGTCTTTGGAAACAAGCCGCTCTGCAACGTGAGGTTTCAGGTAAGCCTTGTGGCGTATCTCCTCCAGTTTCGCCGGATCTGATGGGATAGTGTCCGGTACAATCTGTTCGATGTCAATGCCTTCTTCTCCACCCATCATAAACTCGATGTCGGTGAGCGACGTGATTTTGTCGGCATACGAAAGGCTGTCCATCATCTCGTTGGTGAGTTCACGGATAAGTTCCAAATTCTCTTTCGTAAACAAATTGTCGCATCGGGTCAGTACCGCTGCGAAATTGTCATTTCCGAATATATCCTTGAACTCTTCTGTCTTAACAAGCATCGGATCGTCTTCGAGAAAGTAGTCTTCCCACGAAGCACTCACCTTGAAGTATCTTAACCCTGTAAATCCTATGGCAAAGACGAGGATAGATAAGCTTAGTACCAGCCATCGTCTTTGTACCATCCATTTGCCCCGACGAGCAAACCAATCATTGATTCTTTCTATTTTCATATCATTTGCTGTTTGTAAGTTGTTTCATTCATTGAGGGCGGATAAAAGCGTTTCAACTTCTGATAATCGCTTCGATATTGTTGGCTCAAAAACGAACAAAAGTCTGTTCTGTTCAAAAACAAAGCGAGCCGCCCTAAGTGGGCGACTCGCTCTATGGAATACGTTATTGAAATATCCCGTTTCATACTTTTGATTGTTAAGGTAAGTCCCATAATTCTGTCTGAGTACATTCAGTACCGTTATTTTCGTCTTTCGTTGTAATCATCTCTTTATCCGAAATATCTTTACAATAGGTGTTTCTCCGATTTTGCGTAATCCAAGATTCCTCACAAAGGAAAAGTCCACCTACTCCCTGTACAAGAGTTAATTCTTCATTGTTAATAATATTAGTGACACTCATATACTGTTTGTTTTTATTCTACTGGAATAGGAGGAAGTCTTACTTCCAACCATTTTCTTTTCTCTGTTACATTCCACATTCATGAGCTTTTTCCATCCTCCCGTGCTAAAGTGGATATACTCACCAATAAAACATTCTATTTCCTCTTGGGAGAGTTCTTCATGCAGTACCACTTCTTTCATCATATTAATCCACCAAGAACAAGTGAAATGCATAAAGAATGGAGAAATCTGGGTGCGTAAATCCGGATAGAGTTCTTTCATTCTCTCCAGATATTCCATGCCGATTGCAGTGCTTTTTCCAATCCACCGCTCCCAATAGTCTTTGAGTCGGGAATCTTGTGTGTCGAGAAACAGCAACTTAAACTCTTTGCGATAACGGGTTATAATGCCCATCACCTCCTGCATGGATTTACGATGATACTCCTCAGAGGTGAAAATTTCAAGGGAAAGACTTTCGTTCCGGTTATGATTGTCCAGCATGCCGTTCATCGCCTCAAAAAGCGGATGTAGGACAACAGCCAGCAAATCATCTTTACAGGGATAGTAATTGTATATATTGCTCAGACCAACACCCGATAGTTTGGAAATTTCACGCATAGACACAGCCTTGTATCCTTTTTGGAGAAAGGCTTCCCGAGCTGTTTTTAGCAATAACTTGCGTGTATAATCCTTTGGCGTTTGCATAGATCGATATACATTGTCTCAATTTAGTTGCAAAGTTCTTAATATTTCCTTGCATAGACAATACCTAAAAATAGTGATTTTTGTCGGTTCTTCGTGATGCTATAGTTTTGCCCACACACAGTGTAAGGAGCCACTTCTATCCATATCGACGCCACAAGTACGCACTTATTTTACACCTGTAACACACTCTTTATCTATGGTTTACTTTTGTCCGTGCACCGCTGTTGGTGTCATTAGATAGATTGTAATATGGACGAAAAAATCAAAGACCAAGAAGTTCTTTTGGTCAAGGAACAGAAGGACGAGAGCCTCCGAGCTGTTGCCGGAGTAGATGAGAAAGGCGGACTGAAAACCGTTCCGCCTACCGCCGAGCATGAACAGAGTTTCCTGAAGTTCGACAAGCACAGCAATGCCTTGGAGAACTTCCTCTCCAACTTCATGCGGCAGTTCAAGAATCCTACACAGCTGAACTTCTTCAAAGTGCCTTTTGAGAGTGCCGTTGCCAGTGCACGCGTACTCTCGGAGATGCTCAAAGCACCGGATGTACCCTCCAATAAGGAGATGCTGGACTCTGCTCGTATCAATCCTGCGGACTATTCAGGGGAGCAGAAACAGTCCTTTCAAGGCATTGACCCCGATAAGGTGAAGTGGGAGCAGTTCGAGCAGATGGGCGTAAGCCGTGAGAGTCTGGAAAAGGGGAAGCATCTTGAAGACTTGCTTCAATACCGCAAAACTCCACTTATTCCCATCAGTATCAAAATCGGAGAAGTCTCCCTTTACACCGATGCCCGTCTTTCTTTGAAAGCCTCTGGAGACGGCACGTTTATCCCTGTTGTCCACGCCATCCGCAAAGAGCCTCAATTGGAGCGTGAGTTCTTCGGGCATACCTTCACCGACGAGGATAAGAAAGCCCTCAAAGAAACGGGTAATCTCGGTCGTATTGTGGAACTGACTTTCCCCGGCAAAGATGAACCGACCCGCAGTTTCGTGAGTATCGACCGCCTGACGAACGACATCATCGCCCTGAGTGCCGACCGGGTACGCATCCCCGATGAAATCAAGGGTGTGAAGCTGAGCGATGAGCAGAAAAAGGAACTGTCAGAAGGAAGGAGCATCTATGTGGAGGGTATGACCTCCAAAACGGGAAAGCATTTCAATGCCAACCTCCAATTCAATGCCGACAAACGGTCGATTGAATTTCGTTTCGGCTCTCCCAAGCAGGAACAACATCAAAGACAAGCCCCCGAAGGGCAGGGACAGTCAGAGCAGAAAGAATTGCGTGTCCCCAAGAAGATGCTGGGACGAGACATCTCTCCCGAAGAGCAAGCGAAGCTCAAAGCAGGTCAGACGGTCTATATGACCGGGCTTATCGACAAAAAGGGAGAGCCTTTCAATGCCTATGTACGTCCGAACTTCGAGAAGAACAAGTTCGACTTCCTCAAATGGAATCCCGACAAATCCCAAGCCAAAGATGTTACTCCCGACAATGCTTCCCGCACGCAAGTCGCCGTCAATTCCGAAGGCAAGACCAACGAGGCTACCAAGCATGTGAAAGAGCCACTCAAGCAGGGACAGACAGAGCCTACCACGGGGCAGGAACAAAAGCAAGAAGAGAAGAAGCGTTCCAAGGGAATGAAAATGTAATCCGCCACCACTAACATCCAAAAAGTAAGAACAAATGAAAGTCATCATAGCAGAAAAACCGAGCGTAGCCCGTGAAATCGCCCGTGTCGTTCGGGCAACCAACAAGAAGAACGGTTATATCGAAGGAGGCGGCTATGCCGTCACGTGGGCATTGGGACACCTGATAACGGCAGCCATGCCCGAAGCCTACGGCATCAAGGGCTTCCACAAAGAGAACCTGCCGATTTTTCCTCCCGTCTTTACCCTTATTCCCCGTCAAATCAAGGAGAGTAAAGGCTATAAAGAAGACCCTGCGGCAGTCGCCCAACTCAAAGTCATTGAAAAACTCTTCCGGGAATGTGAGGGCATTATCGTTGCCACCGATGCCGGACGGGAAGGTGAACTCATATTCCGCTTTATCTACGAATACTTGGGCATTCCCCGTCCGTTCGACCGTCTGTGGATCAGTTCCTTGACGGACAAAGCCATCAAAGAGGGGCTTGCCCATCTCAAGAGCGGTGCCGAGTACGACAATCTTTATTATGCCGCCCGTGCCCGCAGCGAAGCCGACTGGCTGGGGGGTATCAATGCCACCCAAGCCATATCCATTGCGGCAGGACAAGGCACTTACTCCTTGGGCAGGGTACAGACTCCGACCCTCTGTATGGTCTGCTCCCGTTTCTTGGAGAACAAGAAGTTCGAGCCACAGTCATTCTGGCAACTCAGCCTTACTGTAAAGGAAGGCGATGAGAGTTTCCGTTTCTCCTCTGCCGACCGTTGGTTCGATAAGACGGAAGCCACTGCCCTGTATGAGAAACTCAAACAAGCTTCTTATGCCACTGTAGAGACAGTTGTGCGCAAGGAGACCAAACAGGAACCATCGCTTCTGTATGACTTGACCACCCTTCAGAAAGAAGCGAACAGCCGGTTCGGCTATTCGGCAGAACAGACCCTTTCTTTGGCGCAGAAACTCTACGAAAAGGCATACATCACCTATCCTCGCACGGGTAGCCGATATATTCCCGAAGATGTCTTTGCCGAAATTCCCGCTTTGATAGCCTTTTTGCACGACCATCCCGTCTGGGGCATTCATGCCCGCCGACTGACCGACCTCAATACGCATTCTGTGGACGGCAAGAAAGTGACCGACCACCACGCCCTGCTCATCACGGGCAAGAAGCCGATAGACATGTTCGGAGACGAGGCGGTCATTTACGATATGATAGCCGGACGTATGCTTGAAGCCTTTTCCGCCCGTTGCGTGAAAGATGTCAGTACGGTTACTGCCATTTGTGAAGGTGTGAAGTTCATTCTCAAAGGTGAAATCATCAAGGAAGAGGGTTGGCGTGCCATCCTCAAAAACAACAGGAAGAAAGATAAGGAGCAGTTAGAAGCCGAGGAACGAGAAAGTCGAGAAAATGGGGAAGGCATCATCATCCCCGAATGGGAGGAAGGCGAGCAACTCCCACTCTGTGCCTGTTCCTTGACACAGGGAACGACCAAGCCCAAGCCCCTGCACACGGAAAGTTCGCTGTTGGCAGCTATGGAGACGGCAGGCAAGGAATTGGAGGACGAGGAACTGCGTGCGCAACTCAAGGATTGCGGCATCGGGACGCCTGCTACCCGTGCCGCCATCATCGAAACCCTCTTTGCACGCGAGTACGTGGTACGCCAAAAGAAGTCGCTTGTTCCCACGAAGAAAGGACTTGCCGTCTATTCCATCGTTAGGGAAATGAAAATCGGTAATGCTGAAATGACCGGACAATGGGAAGCGGACTTGGCGAGAATCGAACGGGGAGAGTTGAAAGAGCAAGAGTTTCGCAAGGGCATCGAAAGCTATGCCACACAGATTACCGACGAACTGCTCTCCTCCAAAATCCTCTTCCCCAAGAAACAGAGCGACATCCATTGTCCCAAATGCGGTAAAGGCTCATTGGTTTTCTATCCTCGATGTGCCAAATGCTCCGATCCCGATTGCGGGCTGACGCTTTTTCGCAATGTGGCAGGCAAGAGCCTCACAGACGAACAACTGACGCAATTGGCGGTGAACGGGGAGACAGGTATCATCAAGGGCTTTACCTCCAAAGCAGGTAAGAGCTTCGAAGCTTCGCTCTCTTTGGACGGAGAGTTCAAGACGGTCTTCATCTTCCCCGAGCATAAGAAACCGAGCAAATCCCGAAGGTAACTCCCCGTAATTTGCTAATTTTGCCACTGAATGATGCGGTCATAAACAATCCTGTTGTTTTTACTGCGGATTTTAGTGGTGGCACTCGGCGGGGACGTCGAGTGCCTTTGCATTATACACCCATTAAAATCACAGATATGACAGCCATTCGATTTTCCTATTACGAGCTATCTCTGCTCTCCTTTCTTCGGGAAAGTCATCCCGAAAAAGCCGGTGATATTTCTTTTATCAAAGAGCGTGCGGCAGCTGCTTCCGAAGCCTATGCCGAAGCCTTCGATGCCGGACTTCCCATAACCGAATGTATCGGTATCGCCAACAAGACGCTCTATGCGGGTTTGCACTTTTCCCACCACGATACCATCTCCTCTGTTCTTTGGAACGAGTTCTCTGCTGAAGTGCCGCTTGAAGCGGTCAGGGAGACTGCTATCCGCCTGCGCCCGCTCTTAGAAAGCATCTTCGCCAAGTATCCGATTTCGGACGAGTTCGCCTATATGCCCGAATACAACTCCCTCTATACGGAGATTACGGGTTTTGTCCAACTAAAACTCGAAGAGGATGGCAAGCTATAACAAGAAGGAGCATCTAAGGGCAAACATAGAAGCCATCAAGACGGTCTTTGCCCTGCATCGGGAACAGCGCACGGCGACGCCCGAAGAGCGTACGATATTGGAAGCCTATATGGGCTTCGGGGCTTTGAAGTGTATCCTCTCTCCTGCCAACACGATGGAGGACATCGCCCGATGGAACAAGTCGGAGCTGGAGCTTTTCCCCTTGGTGATGGAGTTGCACAGCATCATTAGAGACAACACCGCTTCCGGATCGCAATACAAGAGTTATATGCAGAGCCTGAAAAACTCCGTGATGACCGCTTTCTATACTCCTGCGCCCATAGTACGGGAGATTGCCGTTGCCTTACAGGAGGCAGGTATCGTCCCCAAGCGAATCCTTGACCCTTCGGCGGGGATGGGCGAGTTCATCCGCTCTTTTGATGCCATTGCAGCCGAAGAGCATACGACCTTCGGTTTTGAGAAAGACATTCTCACGGGGCAGATACTCTCCGCCCTGTATCCCGAAAACAAGATACGCATCCGAGGGTTCGAGGAAATCGAATCCAAGTTCGGAGGTTATTTCGACGTGGTTAGCAGCAACATTCCTTTCGGAGATATGGCTGTCTTCGACCCTGTTTTCAGCAAGACGGACGAACCAGCCCGAAAGGTCGCCCGCATGTCCCTGCACAATTACTTTTTCGTCAAGGGGGTAGATATGCTCCGTGAGGGTGGCGTGCTGGCATTCATCACCTCGCAAGGCGTTATGAATGCGCCAACGAACGAGTCTGTACGGGAGTGGCTGATGAATCATACCCGCCTTGTTTCGGCGATTCGCCTTCCTAATAATCTCTTCTCGGAAAATGCGGGGACAGAAGTGGGCAGTGACCTTATCGTCCTGCAAAAGCAGAGAGGAAAGACAAGTTTGACCGAAGAGGAACTGCGTTTCATCAAGAGTGAGAAACGCCCTAGCGGGGTGCTGTTCAACACTTATCTGCGAAGTATGTCACAGATCGTACATACCGAGTGGAAGCAGGACACCGACCCTTACGGCAAGCCTGCCATTCTGTTCCATCACGAGGGTGGAGCGGAAGGCATCGCCACCGATATGGGTAAAATCCTACGGGCTGATTTAGCCAAACGCTTGGATATGGCGTTGTACCAAAAGCATATCTTCATACAGGAGCAACCCCAAGTTAGCATTGCCGTTCCTCCCGAAATAAAACAGCGAGAAGTGACGCTTACGTCTGCCACTTCGGAAGAAGAGCAATCACACCAAGAGGTGGTGCAACTGAAAAAGGAACAGCCGACAGAGCAACCCCGAAGCAGTGTTGCACCACAGGTACAACTACTCGACCTTTTTGGCAATATCATTCAAGAGGAGAAACCCAAACGAAAAACCTCCTCGATGAAACGTGCTGTGGCTTCCACCCCTTCTCCCACTGTCGAAATAAAGCAACAAGAGACTGCTATGGGACTGTTGGAGACAGGAGAGTTGTGGTGGCAGCAGAACAAGGAGAAAGGGATGCAGCAGCGTCCCTATGAGGGCTTATGGCATGAACACCTCAGAGAGGGTTCTTTGCTTGCCTCGGACTTTCAAGTCGGAATGCTTGTCCGTGATATGGAGGACAATCGAATGTTCCAGCCCATAGACCTCTCTTCCCAAGAACGACAAAAAATGTTACTCTACATAGACCTGCGAGATGCTTACCATACGCTCTATGATTATGAAGCGGAACGCAAGGTGGCGAATGAATCCTTGCGACAGAACCTCAATGAACTGTACGACCGTTTCGTGCGGCAGTACGGGTATCTGAACGATCGCAAGAACCACGAGCAGATCCTGATGGATGCCGGTGGCAGGGAGATCCTTTTCTTGGAACGAAAGGTGGATAAAGAAACGCTCAAAGCCGACATTTTCCATCAACCCGTTTCTTTCAGCCTGCACGAGGTAACAGAGGTGAGCAATGCCCAAGAAGCACTTTCGGCTTCACTCAATAAATTCGGAGCGGTGGACACCGGATATATGCTCTCTTTGCTTCCCGAAAGTTCCGAAGAGGAGATGCTCTCCGACTTGCACGGCAAAATTTATTACAATCCCTTGGAGGGAGAGTATGAAATCGCCGAAAAGTTCATATCGGGCAATGTGGTTGCCGCATCGGAACGTATCGAACAATATCTCTTGGAGCATCCGGAGGACACAAGGGCGCAAGTCTCCTTGCAGGCCCTGAAAGATGCCATCCCCGAACCTATTCCTTTCGTGGACTTGGATTTCAACTTCGGGGAGCGATGGATTCCCGTAAACCTTTACTCTGATTATGCCTCGCACCTCTTCGATACCGAGGTGACGATACGCTACAATTCAAGTGCGGACGAATACTCCGTGGATGCACGGGGCCACAATGCCAACATCTGGGACAGATTCTGTGTGCGGGGACAGCATCGTCGCTACGATGGTATTGCCTTGATGAAGCATGCCCTGCTGAATACAACGCCGGACATCACCAAGAAAATCATGGTCGGAGACAAAGAGGTCAAGGTACGAGATACCGAAGCCATACAGATGGCAAACGCTAAAATCGATGAGATACGAAACGGCTTTACTGATTGGTTGAACGAGCAGAGCGATGAGTTCAAGAAGCGATTGGAGAAACTATATAATGATACTTTCAATTGTTTTGTTCGTCCTCAGTACAATGGATCCCATCAGACATTCCCCGACCTCAACCTGAAAGGCTTGGGTATCGAAAGCCTGTACGACAGTCAGAAGGATGCCGTGTGGATGTTGAAGCTTAACGGAGGGGGTATCTGTGACCATCAAGTAGGGGCAGGGAAAACGCTTATCATGTGTACTGCAGCCTATGAGATGAAACGGCTCGGCTTGGCAAAAAAGCCGATGATACTCGCTCTCAAGGCTAACGTGCAGGAGATAGCACAGACTTTCCAAACGGCTTACCCGAATGCCAAGCTGCTTTATCCGGGCAAGAACGACTTCACCCCCGACAAACGGCAAAGGATTTTCCACGATATCAAGAATAACAACTGGGATTGCATTGTCCTCACACACGACCAATTCGGTATGATACCGCAATCGGACGAGATACAGCAGAAAATCCTTCAGGATGAGTTGGACAGCGTGGAAGAGAACTTGGAAGTTCTGCGTCAGCAGGGGCGCAGTATCTCTCGTGCCATGGAAAAGGGGCTTGTCAAGCGACAGATGAACTTACGGGCAAAGCTGGATGAAATCAAGTTCAAGATAGAGAACCGAAAGGACGACGTGGTAGATTTCAAGACCATGGGTATAGACCATCTTTTCGTGGACGAGTCGCATACGTTCAAGAACCTGATGTTCAATACTCGCCACGACAGAGTGGCAGGGCTTGGGAACAGTGAGGGAAGTCAGCGTGCCTTGAATATGCTCTTTGCCATACGAACGATACAAGAACGGACGGGGAAAGACTTGGGAGCCACCTTCCTTTCGGGTACGACCATATCGAACTCACTTACGGAGTTGTACCTGCTTTTCAAATACCTGCGTCCCCAAGCCCTCGAAGCACAGAATATCAAAACCTTTGACGCATGGGCTGCCATCTTCGCCAAGAAATCTGTGGACTATGAGTTCTCTGTTACCAATGAAATCGTGCAGAAGGAGCGTTTCCGCTATTTTATCAAAGTGCCGGAGTTGGCGGCGTTCTACGCTCAAATCACCGATTATCGAACGGCAAAGGACATCGGCATAGACCGCCCCGAAAAGAATGAGATTATGCACAACATACCACCTACACCCGAACAGGAGAAGTTCATTGCCAAGTTGGTGGAATTTGCCAAGACAGGTAATGCGGAATTATTGGGACGAGAGAAACTCTCCGATAGAGAGGAGAAAGCCAAGATGCTTATCGCAACGGACATGGCTCGAAAGATGAGCTTAGATTTGAGACTTATTGATCCTAACAAGTACGGAGATCATGTGGACAACAAAGCCTCCCACTGTGCTGCCAAGATTGCGGAGTATTACCACAAGTTTGAGGAACAGAAAGGAACGCAATTTGTATTCAGTGATCTAGGCACCTACAAGCCGGGCGAATGGAATCCCTATTCCGAAATCAAGCGCAAGTTGGTGGAAGATCACGGCATACCCGCTCAGGAGATACGCTTCATTCAGGAAGCCAAGACTGACAAGGCAAGAAAGACGCTCATCGCAGGCATGAATGAAGGTTCAATCCGGGTGCTTTTCGGTTCCACTTCAATGCTCGGCACGGGTGTAAACGCTCAGAAGCGTGCTGTCGCTATCCATCATTTGGACACACCATGGCGTCCTTCTGACTTAGAGCAGAGGGATGGACGAGCCGTGCGTAAGGGAAACGAGGTAGCCAAACTCTATGCAGACAATAAGGTGGATGTTATCATCTATGCGGTGGAAAAGTCGCTTGATAGTTACAAATTCAATCTGTTACACAATAAGCAGCTTTTCATCGAACAGCTGAAAAACAACCGTATGGGTAGTCGTACCATAGACGAGGGCAGTATGGACGAGAAGTCGGGAATGAATTTTTCCGAGTATGTAGCCATTCTTTCAGGAAATACCGACTTGTTGGAAAAGGCGAAATTGGAAAAGAAAATAGCCGGTTTGGAGAGTGAGCGACAGGCCTTCATCCGCAGTAAATCATCCTCCCGAAGTCGTTTGGAGGAGGTTATGCGAGCAGTGGATAGCAATGGGGAACTGATTGGTCGTTTCAGAAGCGATTGGGATTTATACCAAAGCCGAGTGCAGAAAGATAACGAGGGCAACATACTCAACCCGATAACACTCAAAGGAGTAGAGGGTAAAGACCCGAAATGCATTGCAACTAAACTGACAGAAATCAATGAAAAAGCTCGTACTCAGGGGGAATACTTTACTATTGGAAGCCTCTACGGATTTAATCTCGTGGTCAAGACAGAATCCTCTTCCAAAGATCTGTTTGACCTTTCACAGAACAAATTCTTCGTGATGGGAGAAAGCGGAATGAAGTACAGTTACAACAACGGCAAGATTGCGACAGACCCACAACTAGCCTGTATGAATTTCCTGAATGCCTTGGAGAAGATACCCGGCTTGATTGAGAAATATCAGGCAGACACGGAGAAGATTGCCAAGGATATTCCTGTTTTGCTGGAGGTGGTAAACGGTTCATGGAAGAAGGAAGAGCAGCTCAAAGAGCTCAAAACGGAACTTGCCGCACTTGACCGAAAAATACAGCTTTCCCTAAAGCCGATTGAAGAGGGAGAAAGCCAACAGGAGGGAACGGAGATGATGCAAGATGAAGCAGGAGAGACGAAGGAAATGGAACGCTCATGTTCGATTGAGCCGTCCGTCATTGCTCCCTCTGTCGATACTTCTGTGGCTCAATCCAACAGACCATTAGAAAGCAACGGGCAGAGTATCTCTGCTACACAGTCCGCAATGGACGGACTACCGCCGTCTCTGGCAAGAAAAGTGTTTATTGTCAGACCTAAACTATAAAATGATTTTTCTCTAATTAATACCTCAAACAGTAGCCCCCGCCTTGTCATCACGACAAAACGGGGGCTTAACGACTGTGCACAATCAATTTACTCACTCTAAAGTCACATAGGTTTTTTCTTTGTTCTTTTTCGTTTTAGGTTTTCGGTAAAGTGGGCTTTCATGAAAGAGAGAATTTCCGATTCCAAGTACCAAGTTTTATGGTAGATAATGTGGAAAGGAAGTGTCCCGGAAGCACGGTAACGTTGCAGAGTACGCTTGCTGATTTGAAGCATCATACATACCTCTTGGTTATCCAACAACGGTTCTCCATCTATCATCGGACGTTGGGGAATGTCGGGAGTCGTCTGTTTCAACTCATCGAAACGCTTCATGATGCGTTCCATCCAGTCAAGAAAGGTCTCTCTATCCAATAGTTCCATCCTTTATCTTCCTACTTTTAAGTTTGAAGTTATGCCGTAGTTCTTCCATGTTCTTCGGATTACAGTAGAGACTTCTGTTGCGTATCGCCTCCTCGATGTCATGTAGGTCGTAGTAGCAACGCCCATAGATTATCTTGTAGCCGATTCGGTCTGCACTGCGCATACGCTGGAGGGTACGTTTACTGATACCGAGTATCTCGGCTAACTCATCATTGGAGATAAGGCGGTTTTCATACTCCGTCTTTGCCTTTTTCTCCTGCTCCACATACCGAAGAATCTTTTCTATCTTACCTATCAGTTCCTGAAAGGCTCTGCTTTCTAGTGTAATGACATCCATAACTATTTGACTTGATTATGGCACAAAGTTCGGGAGGGACAATAGGATGAATTGTATGGTAAATATGTACTGAATAAAGATTTTTCGCCTCAGTTTCAAATATTCTTCGACAAAGGCATCCATATCGAAGCCACAAGTACGCAGTAAAGGAGATGCTGGTTTTGAATGCTTACTCCGTAAGTACATTTGCACAAAGTGTAACATTAGAATGGACAGAGATATGGAAGTAATAACAATCGAGAAGAAAACGTATGAAGCCATGATGGAGCGTTTCCGCATTCTGACAGCCAAAGTCGATGCCCTGTGTCGGGAATGCGACGAGAAGCGTATGGGTAGGTGGCTGGACAACCAGGATGTCTGCCAAATCCTGAACATCAGTTTGCGTACCCTGCAAACCTATCGTAGCAACCGAATGTTGCCCTATACGCAAATAGGGTATAAGATGTTCTATAAACCGGAGGATGTCGGAAAACTGCTCGAACGATCCTCTGCTTTATAACCAATAAATAACATCACCACTAAATCCAACGTAAATATGAACAATAACGTAAAGACAAAGAACGACAAAGAGATTGCGTACTTTTTCAACGCCGGTGACCGCATGATAAAAGGCATAGATGCTCTGCGGAAAAAGAACAGACCTCTGCTTAACGGTCATCGCTACCTGACGGATGATGAGTTGTCCCGTCTATTGCATATCAATCGACGCACGTTGCAAGACTATCGCAACATGGGAAGGATTTCCTTTATCAAGTTAGGCGGAAAGGTACTCTACCGAGAAGAGGATGTGGAAAAGCTGTTGCAAGAGAATTATCGCCCTCGGTTTGAGAAGCCTTGACAGAAAAACAGGCAGCAAGAAGCATTTTTCTTACTGCCTGTTCTCATATTCAGTTGTACCATCCTCCTTTGCCATAACACACAAGTAGTGGAGAACTTGTTCTCTTCTTTTCGGTCACTCTTCCGATTATCCATTTACGGAAGCTCTTGGCTTCTGGAGAGGCAAATCGAAACGATAGCATCGTTATCATTTCAAGATTGTATAAATCTACAGCACCGTCCTTAAACATTAACCTTCGCATCACCTCATCTTCCCTGAGTAAGCCCTCTTTGAAGATAGACTTGATGTGGTTGCTTACCTTACCGGAGAATACGCCGAACAAATCGGCTATTTCACAAGCCGACATCCAAACAGGGCTTGTCGGAATATGTACCTTTCCGCTTTTTCCAATGGTTATGATTTCTCTTTTCATCGTTTGTCCTCCTCGTATTATATCGTGATCTCATTGAACTGTTCTACCTTACTCAGTTTATCGGAGAGTGCCGCCATGTCCCGACTCTCCTTTTCGTGGGTGATTTTAGCGTAAATCTGCGTGGTGCGGATATTCGTGTGTCCGAGCATCTTGGAAAGGGTTTCGATAGGAACGCCGTTGGTCAGGCAGATTTCCGTTGCCATGGTATGGCGACTGGTATGCCACGTAATCTCTTTTTCGATACCGCAGAGTCCGATGATTTTCTTGATGTTCTTGCAAGCGGTTATATACGTCGGAACGGGCAGAAGCAAATTATCATTCGCCATACCATCGTATTTCTCGATAATCTGCTTAGGAATATCTAAGAGCATGATGTTGGACTCCACCCCTGTCTTTTGTCGCTTGGTCATAATCCAGAGTTTCCCGTCAAAGGAGGTTTGAAGATTATCCTTGGTCAGGTTCTTCATATCGGTAAAGGACAAACCTGTAAAGCAACAAAAGATGTATAAATCCCGAACCAGCTCCATCGACTTGCGGCGGAATCTCAAATCCAACAGCCTGCGAATCTCTTCTTTCGTCAGATAATCTCTATCGGTACTCTCGGCAGATATGCTGTAATCGACAAAAGGGTCACGGACTATCCATCCGTGGTTCTGGGCAATGGCAATCATACGGCGCAGGGGCATCATGTAAATCCATACCGTATTGTTACAGCATTGCTTTTCGGTGCGCAGGAAGATGTCAAAGTCCGTAATGAAAGGCGGAGTGAGTTCTTTCAAAGCAATATCGCTGACATGGTAACGCATCTTGATGAACTCCTCCAAATGCTTGTAGACCGTACAGTATTTTTCGTAGGTAGATTTGCTTCGCAAACCGGCATTGAGCAGTTTGGCGAAGTCCTCATTGTGCTGCGCGAAGACTTTCAGCAAGGTTTCATGCCGCATTTCCAAACCCAAGAAAGCGTTCTTTACTTTCTCGGCAGTTACATAGTTATCCCGCTCGGCTATCTCCTTGTATTTGGTATTAATACCGACACGTATCTTGTCCAAGAAACGGTTCGTTTCCAATGCCACCGTACTTTTGCCCGAAGCGCGATTGCTCTTGATGTCCCACAAGTCGGGATGAATATCGCATTTGCAACTGAACTGGGCTATCGTACCGTCAATGGTGATACGACACATGACGGGAACGGAACCATTCTTCTTGGGAGCGTTCTTTTTAAGGTAGAACAGAACCTTAAACGTACTACGCATAACTCTGACTTTTATGGTTTACAAAACTATTTATTGTCAGGTTATTTGTTGCTACGCAAAACATTGTCTTTCAATGGTAAAGAAGCAGTCCGCAATTTATTTGCCTGTTTCCTTTCATCGAAGTACCTTTGCAGGAGGTAATCCCCGAAGTTCAGGTCGGATATTGCGCTGTTCGTTACCGCTTTTCCCAGCCCTCACTTGCAAAGGAGGCGGTAATGTTTTGGTAACGCTGCTCTGTCCGAAGTAGGCATAAGCCTGTCTTTTCAAGGTTTTCTGCCAAATGGCTTAAAAATCAGAACTAACTGACTCACAATTCATTTGCGCTATTTTGCCTTTTCTTGAACCTTGAGGATAGATTTTTGATCAAAATATATAAGATTAAGGGAGCCAATACTCTCTGAAGAAAAGGTTAAAATGATAAATATACTAGCTCGTCTATGTCCAAGATTAGTAAACTTGACTCAACGTTAATCACAAACGTTCGTTTCCCTTTACTTCTCCTAGTTATTTTGTCCCACTGTGTTATCATTAGGACGACTACACCTGCGTCTTTTGCCCTAAACGGAGAGAATATCTTCCACATGACCGAGCTCATCAGCCGTAGCCTAGGAGCCGTGGCAGTTGGTGGGTTTGCGATAATATCAGGTTATCTCTTTTTCCTTTTTCCGCCCAAACGCTATCTGGATCTACTCAAAGTAAAAGCCCAGAGTCTATTGCTCCCCTATATTCTGTGGGTTCTAATTAGTATTTTGGCTGTATGGGCCAAGAACCAAATTGCTCTGCAAATAGGTTTTGCTCCCGGCATATCCGATGTGGAGATTAGCACCCTCAATCGCCTTTCCATACTTGAGCTAATGATACTCCCTTTCAATGGCCCTCTTTGGTACATCAGAGAGTTAATTTATTTGGTCGTTTTAAGCCCAATCATAGGCTTGCTACTTCGCTACACCAAAGTAGCTTTCCCTATTGTCATGGGGGTAATCTATCTATTAGGAGTACAGATAGGTGTCTCAAATAGTATTAGTTTTTACTTTGTCGTAGGTGCTTGGTTGGGTTACACAGGGCGTAGCCTTGCTGGTAGCTTGCAGATACCGACCTATCTCTCGCTCATCAATCTCATGGCATATCTATATATAGTTTTATTCTTGGGCGATTATCCTTGGTACTCTACTATCTATGGTATTAGCAGTATGGTACTTGTCGTAAGCATCTTCACCCTAGTCCAGAAGCTGACGGCTAATGAAGCCTTTAGCCATGCTATGGCGTCTTTGGCTCCCTCTGTGTTCTTTGTGTATGCCTCACATACGGTTATTTTCATCAACCTATTCAGAGGCTTTGGGTATGCCTCTCCTCTGGGTGCTTCTCCTTGGGGGCATATATTGATTCAGTGGCTAACTGCAATACTCACGACTATAAGTGCCTACTTGCTCTATCGAGTTAGCTCAAGGTTCTTCCCAAGAGTCACTGCGCTCCTCTGTGGCGGTCGAGCCTAGGACTAGGTTATCTCTTGAGTCTTCGAAAGCGAATCGAAACAAATATCGTCCCTATTGGCGAGTCCATTCTTAGGGCTAGTGGGGGCTGTGGCAAAATTCATTTTTGCTGTAGCTCCTTCCCTTATCCGAAGATACCTCAACCTACATCTTAAAATCTGCTATTCATCTTCTCTTGAACACCCCCTCTATTACTTCTAGAGCAAACTTATCTCTATATAGAGTAAGCTTAGCTCTATGTAGGGCAAGTCGTCCTCTATATAGAGCAAAGCTAGCTCTAGAGATCTCGTTGAGGTTGTACCAAAGTTTGCTCGTGTATAGCCTCCTCTGCTTTGGGTAGATTGTGTGGTGCGCAGGGACCCAAGGTTGGGAATTGAGGGCAGTGGGTGTGGTATTGTGGCTATTTGAGAGGGCTGCACACCAGCAGTCAGACGCCAAAGAAGTAGCTTTGTCTGGTTAATTGGGCTAAAAAGGCTATCGGGCTCAAAGAAAAATGACCCAAACTAGAGGGCTTGCCCCTCCCTTATGTGGGACTTATCTCCAATATGTTTGTGCACTCTCTAATAGATTGTTAGACCTCTGAGAATAGAGGATGGGAAGATATGGGATAAATAATACACAAAAGAAATGTATAATTAAAAAACACATAAATATATATCCATTTAATACTATTTGAGACTATTGCGCAATGCGCCGCTCAAAGTTTCTTGTATCTTTCTCGGTGTTTTTTGCGTGTTTGAGCGGCTTTGGGAGCCTTGAATACTATCCCCCT
>NZ_JRAR01000073.1:0-31015 GCF_000768935.1 Porphyromonas sp. COT-290 OH860
ACCCCCGCTAATTGTGCAGATACGGTTGCTTTGCCCGCCTTAATCGAGCAGTCCGAGTTGTCATCAGGGGTAAGTGTACTAGCCGACAAAGGCTATTGTAGCAAAAAGAATTGGTAGTGTCCGAAAAAGTGTGTAAGGTTGGTTCTCCCTTTTTCCCCTGGGGCATGCCCTAGGGGAAAAACTTTGAGTTTTTCGTGTTATTACTCATTACTCATTTATTTGGTGCTCCACTCTTGGAAATAGGGTAACCTCCTTGCGTAAGTCTTTTCGGTCATTTCTCGGGCTACAGAGCCCAAGAGAAAGACGACGGCATCAGCCGAGGGTAGAGCCCCACGTATACGCAGCGTGCGCTTATAGCTCCGATTGAGACGCTCCACCCAATTCGTCGAGTAAATCATACGACGAACACCCTCCGGGAACATCAGGTAAGTGAAGTAGCCTATATTGCGAGGTACTGACAAGGAGAGCAGGCTCCGGTAGCTTTTCCCCCAACGTTCTGCAAACGTACATAATTTCTCAAATGCTTTGATGGGTGTAAGACTTGTACCCGAGATCGGAAACAAGTCTTCCAACTCTTGTCTCATCCGATCCTTGTCCCTCTTCGATACGGCATTAAGTGCGTGACGCTTGAAATGAACGACACACAGCTGATGGGAGGAGTGAGGGAAAGCCGAGGCGATGGCTCGTTCAATCCCTTGTAAAGCATCTGAGATGATCAGGTCTATACGTTCGACTCCACGTGTTTTGAGGGCTTTCAACTCTGCCTCCCAATTCAACGCTCCTTCTGTGGGATGATTCACCACACAAAGCACCTCCCGACTACCGTCAGGAAGCAACCCCAACATCGTGTAATAGGCTTCCTGAGCCACACGATCATCCCGCCGTGTGTAGGCAAAGGTAGCATCGATGTACACCGCCAAATAGTGGGGCGACAGTTGGCGTTCCAACCACTTGTAGATCTCCTCTTTACTCGTGTTCGAGAGAAAACTGACTTGCTGCTTGCTATAGTGATAGCCGTAGATCCGTTCGCACACAGCACCAATGTCTTCGCACGAAAGGCCTCGGGTATAAAGCTCGTGAAACAACAAGGCTCGTTCGCTCTCTTGGCCGGAAAGGATTCCCAAAATCAAGGGTTGGAAATTGCCCGAACGTGTTCGAGGAATCCGTAATTCAAAGCTACAGCCGTAGCCTCGCCATCGACGAGGACGGAAGCCATTGCACTGTTCACCCTCATGCTCTTCGACAAAGAGAGCACGTTCTTGCTTCGAGAAGGTGTCCAATAGTACACGGATAAGTTCGTTAATACCTGCCTCTGATGATAGCATTTCAGAAATAAATGCCGACTTTTGTGTTGTTGTAAGCTCCATTGTTCTTAGGTTTATTTTTTTTCTTACCTCAAAGTTAAGGACTAACGGGACTTACACACTTTTTTAGGACAGTATCAAAGAATTCGGAGTGTTTGGCCGGTCATGGCTTGGTGGACGGCATTATGCTCAAGGCTATTCGTGGGAAGACTCTTAACGAGAGTCAGAAGGCATTCAACCGTGTGATCAGTAAGACGAGGTGCTTAATAGAACGCACCTTTGGCAGTATTCGACGGTGGTTCTTGGGCGGACGCTGTCGCTACCGAGGGTTAGAGCGAACGCATACACAGAATATCCTTGAAGCTATGGCGTACAATCTCAAGCGTATGCCAGGGCTTCTTGTGCTTGAAGGTGCCAAATAACCGTAAAATCCCCATCCCTGAGGGATATTTCCCTCAGGGATGGGGATAGGGGATAGTATTCAAGGCTCCCCAAGCCGCTCAAACACGCAAAAAACACCGAGAAAGATACAAGAACCTTTGAGCGGTGCATTGCGCAATAGTCTCATCTTAGTAGCACCTCAGCGAATCATACATCTCACCCCAATCCAATAAGCCTAACCGCCTCTTGCGAACATAAAGACAAAACCCCGAAGCCCATCACTGAACTCCGAGGTTTCTCAAAAACGAAAGTCTGCAAGTTGTTACACAAGCTCGTGAATTACAAGACCTGAGCGAAGCTTAGGCTCGAACCACGTTGTCTTAGGAGGCATAATGTTGCCTGAGTCTGCTATATCAATAAGCTGCTTCATCGATACCGGATATAGAGCCAAAGCAACACGCATCTCCCCACTATCTACACGCTTCTTCAATTCTCCAAGGCCACGAATACCACCTACGAAGTCAATACGCTTATCGGAGCGAAGATCCTTGATGCCCAAAATTTCATCTAAAATAAGGTTGGACGAGATCGTCACGTCAAGCACGCCGATCGGATCATGGTCATTGTATGTCCCCTCCTTAGCCGTAAGCGAATACCAGCGACCACTCAAATAGAGCGAGAAGTTGTGTAGCTTCTCTGGCTTATAAATATCTGTTCCCTTATCTTCTACGATAAAGTGCTCTTGTAGCTTAGCAAGGAACTGCTCATCAGTCAGATTATTCAGATCCTTCACTACACGATTATAGTCTATGATCGTGAGCTGATCATCGGGGAAACACACAGCCATGAAGTAGTTGTACTCTTCGTCGCCACGGTGGTTAGGATTCTGCTTGGCCTTCTCTGCACCGACTAGAGCTGCTGCAGCCGAACGGTGATGCCCGTCTGCGATATAGAGAGCTGGCATCTCTGCAAATAGCTCCGTGATGCGCTTGATATCTGCCTCTTGATCAATAATCCAAAAATCGTGGCCAAAGCCATCAAGCTCTGCGACGAAGCTATACACAGGCTTGGCGTCTGTGTACTTCTTGACGATCTGGTTGATCTCTTGCTTAGCAGGATAGGCAAAGAACACAGGCTCAATGTTCGCATTATTTACACGTACATGCTTCATGCGATCTTCTTCCTTGTCACGGCGAGTAAGCTCATGCTTCTTGATGACGCCATTCATATAGTCGTCTACATACGCACATACAACAAGACCGTACTGCGTCTTACCGTTCATTGTCTGAGCATAGACATAGTAGTTCTCCTTGTTGTCTTGCACCAACCAGCCCTTTTCCCTAAACATGGCAAAGTTCTCGGCTGCTTTGTTATAGACTTTCTCCTCATGTTCGTCCGTACCAACGGGGAAATCAATCTCGGGACGAATAATATGGTAGAGAGATTTCTCATTGCCCTCGGCTTCGGCTCGTGCTTCATCTGAGTTGAGGACATCGTATGGACGAGATGCAACCTGCTCGACAAGCTCCTGTGGAGGGCGAATACCTTTGAATGGTTTGATGATAGCCATAGTAAAATCTATATCCTATGATTGAGAGTTAATGTAGTTACTTATTGAGGCGGAAGCGCTCATTGCCCTCCTTGATATAGCCAACAATCTGACGTGCTGCAGCAAGGCCAGCATTGATATTAGCCTCTGAGGTCTGGGCGCCCATCTTCTTTGGTGTAGAGAAGTAACGATCCCCCAGTGCCGCAACCATCTCCTCATGATTGGCTGGCATAATATCTGTGAAGTAACGCAGATCCTCACGCTCCTTGAGAATATCCAATAGCTCGGCCTCGTTAATAATTTCCTTACGAGCCGTATTAACCAAGATGGCCTTCTTGGGCATAGAGCCTACTAGGGCACGACCTATAGAGCCCTTTGTTTCTGGCGTAGCAGGAATATGCATTGAGATGATGTCGCAGCCAGCGAATAGTTCAGCCTGAGTAGCCACATGCTTAACGCCAGCCTGAGCCATAGCCTCTGCAGGAGTGAATGGGTCGAAAGCATAAACCTCCATGCCCAAGCCTTGAGCAATACGAGCCACATTGCGTCCCGTAGCACCAAAAGCAAGCAACCCTAGACGCTTGCCCATGAGTTCAGAGCCCGATGTGCCATTGAAGCGATTGCGCACGCCGAAAAGAAGCATGCCAATGACTAGCTCAGCCACGGCATTAGCATTCTGCCCGGGCGTGTTCATCACCACTACATTGTGAGCAGTGGCCGAGGTTAGATCCACGTTGTCGTAACCTGCACCTGCACGAACGACAATCTTGAGCCGCTTTGCAGCATCAAAGACCTCAGCATCTATAATGTCGCTACGAATGATGATCGCATGTACATCGGCTACCGCAGCCAATAGCTCGGCTTTGCTCGTGTATTTCTCCAGCAACACGACCTCGAAGCCTGCTTCTTTACAAATATCGGTGATACCCTTGACGGCCACTGGAGCAAATGGCTTCTCTGTGGCAATAAGTACTTTAGTCATGACAATCCGAATAAGTATTGTATTACGATTTATGTATGCTCTTCTGAAGCTGTATCAACAAGGTAGCAAACTACCAATACAATACTAGCCCAAAAGAAATGGAAGGCAGAAACCTACTAAGCCATCTCACAGCGATTACTTGGTATGCCTCTGCCTCTCATGCGTGGAATATTATTATCGTGGATTAAGCGTTTTGAGCTTCGAACTCCTGCATGCATTTAACGAGCGCCTCTACGGACTCACGTGGACAAGCATTGTAGATTGATGCACGGAAGCCACCTACAGAGCGGTGTCCCTTGATACCTACCATACCCGCAGCCTTAGCGAACTCCATAAATGCAGCTTCCTTGTCCTTATACTGCTCAGCCATTACAAAGCACACATTCATCAACGAGCGGTCTTCCTTGGCGGCTGTACCGACGAACATCTTATTACGATCGATTTCGTTGTAGAGGAGCTCTGCCTTCTCCTTGTTGATCTTGTACATAGCTTCTACACCACCGAGTTTCTTTACCCACTTGAGCGTTTCGTGCATCACAAAGATGGGGAATACGGGAGGGGTATTGAACATAGAGCGGTTTCTCTCCTCATCACCAATATGTGTGCGATAGTCTACCATGGTCTGTAGCTTACGATCCACCTTACCTAGCAGATCCTCACGTACGATGACGAATGTAACCCCAGCAGGGCCGACATTCTTCTGAGCTCCACCATAGATCATACCATATTTAGACACATCTACTGGACGGCTAAGGATATCCGAAGACATATCAGCGACCAACGTCACAGGGCAGTCCATATCCTCGTGGATCTCGGTACCATAGATAGTATTGTTCGTCGTGATATGGAAGTAGTCTACATCCGTTGGGATCGTGTAGCCCTTGGGGATATAGGAGTAAGTCTTATCCTCTGAAGAAGCGACAATCTCTACATCACCATAATACTTAGCCTCCTTGGCTGCCTTCTTGGCCCATACACCCGTCTGCAGATAGGCAGCCTTTTTGCTCAATAGGTTAGCGGGCACAGTGAAGAACTGGGTACTAGCACCACCACCAAGGAAAAGCACCTTATAGTTATCAGGAATGTTGAGCAGCTCACGCCATAGATCGGCTGTTTCCTTCATGATACGCTCCCACCCCGGAGTACGGTGAGAGATCTCAAGAATACCAATACCTGTACCGTCAAAATCACGAATTGCTTCAATGGCAGACTCGACTGCTTCGCGAGGGAGGACGCAAGGTCCAGCATTAAAATTGTGCTTCTTCATAACAAATGAATTTGTAACTATGTTGATGTTTCTGATCTACTTATATAGTTTAATTATCTACTTACAAAAGAATCAAAGATTGATAAAAACCCCGGTGCACAACAAAGGTATTAAATAAAACTACACAAGCAAAGCAATTCTGCACTTTAATTACAGGACTACTTTGCTTGATATATCCTATACCCTACTACCCTAAATACTACGATGCTGATAGTCACAGAAGCTGATGCCATCTAGGTCCTTGGCAGAGAGGACAAACGCCTCTCGGGGGATACCAGTAGAGGCCCAATCTATGCCAAGATCTGGGTCATCGAACTTAATGCTGCACTCGCTCTCAGGGTGATAGGCATTGTCTACTTTGTACTGTAGCGTAGCGTGCTCGGTAATGGTCAGGAAGCCATGTGCGAAACCTCGAGGAATGTAGAGCTGACGATGATTGGTGCTAGAGAGCTCGAAGCAGAGGTGCTGGCCATAAGTGGGCGAGCCTTTGCGTAGATCCACTGCCACATCGAATATAGCCCCCTCCACACAGCGCACGAGCTTGGCTTGTGCATGAGCACCCTGCTGCAGATGTAGTCCACGCAATACACCATAGCGGGAGCGTGACTCATTCTCTTGCACGACATTAAATTCCTCAATATGGCGAGCAAAGTCTGCTATACGAAAGGTTTCCATAAAGTAGCCCCTTTCGTCGCCGAATACGACAGGTTCAATAAGCCAAAGACCCGCAATAGATGTTTGAGTGTAACGCATAATGCTTAATCCTAATAGTGATTAGTAATACTCGGGTAAAGGTAAAGAAAAAAGGTTAATATCCAGATGCCTATCTAAACTCAACAGCCAAATTTATTAAGTACACCAGCCTCTTCTGAGGGCAGCCCTTTACAGATACTCAACCCTGTATATACCATATTATATATAGAGGCTCCCCCTAGCCAATGTCTATGCATCGACTAGGGGGAGCTATCCAAAGGCAAAAGCCTATTACCAAACGACAATGCGCTCCTCGGGTGCTAGATACATAGCATCGCCCGGCTTGATGTCGAAGGCCTTGAAGAAAGCATCGATATTCTTGAGAGCTTGATTGACGCGCAAGATACCTAGGCTATGAGGGTCAATCTTGGTCAGTCGTAGGATCTCTTCGTGACTGATGTTCTGTCCCCATAGACGAGCATAAGCGATGAAGAAGCGCTGCTCAGGAGTCAATCCATCGGTCTTCTCTGGTTGCGGTGCAGACTCAGCGGCAAGTTGCATAGCGAGGAAAGCCACCGTGAGGCCACCTTGGTCAGCGATATTCTCGCCAAGAGTTAGTTGGCCATCGGCCATCACACCGGGAGCAACCTCATTCTCGGCAAACTGAGCGGCCAAACGCTGCGTAGACTCGGCGAATTTCTGCTTATCCTCGGCTGTCCACCAGTTGATCATGTTGCCATCTTTGTCGAAGTTAGAGCCCTGATCATCGAAACCGTGAATCATCTCATGACCAATCACGACGCCGATAGCGCCATAATTAACGGGGTCGTCTGCATCTACATTGAAGAATGGAGGCTGGAGGATACCCGCTGGGAAACAAATCTCGTTGGTCGTAGGCATATAGTAAGCGTTCACGTCCTGTGGATTCATGAGCCACTTCGTCTTGTCTACAGGCTTGCCTAGATCCTTGAGGTTGTCGGCTTGAGCAAACTTAGCGGCATTGACCAAGTTCTGATAGTAGGTATTGCTCTCGCTGATCTCAAGATCGCTATAGTCCTTCCACTTGTCTGGGTAACCAATCTTGACCGTGAAGTTATTGAGCTTCTCTAGGGCCTTGGCCTTGGTATCCTCGCTCATCCACTCGAGTGCCTGCACACGCTGTCCAAGAGCCTTCTGCAGATTACTCACAAGTGTGAGCATACGCTCCTTGGCCTTTGGGCTAAAGTGACGCTTCACATAGACCTCACCGAGAGCCTCGCCGAGCATAGACTCTACGACAGCTACGCTACGCTTCCAGCGTGGGTGCATCTCCTTGCGTCCGCTAAGCTGCTTGCCGAAGAAGTCGAAGCTAGCCTGCGCAAACTCATCGCTCAGAGCCGATGCGCTACTACTGATCTGAGCACAGAGCATATAGTCCTTGAAGGTAGCCAAATCCATAGACGCAAACCACTTGTCGAACTTCTTGAAGAAGTCTAGCTGACCGAAGTTTGCAGTCTTCACATCTAGACCACGCTGATCGAAGTATGCCTGCCAGTCAAAGCCCTTATTGGCTGCTGCAAACTCGGCAATATTCGTCATATTGTAGTTACGCTCCGTATCACGTAGCTCGACGTTTGAGTAGCACATCTGGGCTAAATCTGTCTCGACCTTGAGCGTATTGGCTGCCATACGCTTGGCATCATCTGCCGAGTAGCCAGCAAGTGTAGCCACACGCTCTAGATAGGTTAGATAGCCTTCGCGGATCTTTTTCATCGCCTCACTCTCCTCTAGGTAGTAATCTCTAGTACCTATGCCTAGACGAGCCTGAGTAAGGTGCAGGATATTCATCGAGCTATTCTTGTCGTCGGCTGCCACATAGCTACCGAATAGCACTCCCGCCCCATAGGTTTGGTCCTGCTTGGCTGCGTAGGTAAGCAGAGCTCCCTTATCGGCAATAGCCTCAATCTCACGCAAGTCCTCTAGCATAGGCATAGCTCCTAGCTCATTGCGCACTAGGCTATCCATCGCTTGGCGATAGATTGTAGCGATGCGGTACTCATTGCTACCAGCTTTGGGCTGGGCAGCAGCAAGCTCCTCCACAATACGGTGCACGTAGGTCGTAGAGCTATCACGCAGAATGTCGAATGTACCATAACGACTGTAGGCAGGCTTGAGTGGATTGTTTTTGATCCAGCTACCATTGACGTGGTGGTAGAAGTCATCTTGGGCACGAATTGTCGTGTCCATGGCCGAGAAGTCTATGGCGGGCACTACGGCTGCCTCTTCTTGGCCTGCTTGCTTGGTTGATGTGCACGAGCCAAGGCCTACGGCCACGGCACACAGCACGGGGATTATTTTTTTTGTGATCATAATAATGTGTATTGGATTAGAAGAGCTTCTCTGGATACTCCCCTGCTGCCACTAGCGCCTTGATCTTGGCTACTACACCATCACGATCGGCGGCATAAGTCACACCAAACCACTGATCTGGCGTGTCTAGCACTTCGCAGGTAGAGGTACCGTCCTTGACAAGCTGGTTCACAACTAGGGGGATATAAAACTCTGCCTTGAGGTTGCCCTCATTGGCACGTAGGAAGTCGCCAAACATAGCATCTGAGTGAGCGAAGTAGTCGGGAGTGAAGCCCCACATATTCATAGATACTGGCGTATGCTCGTCTAGGATCTGCTCCTGCCCATGCTCATCGGTAAAAACAATCTTACCAGAGGCGTTGCGCTCGATAGCCGTACGCTCTACCACGCCAGTAAGTAGCTTACGATCATCTACCTCACACACGCCACGTGCTACACTGCCACTCTCGCTAAGCGTATTACCCACACGATAGCCTACCATGCAGTACTGGTTGGTTGTATCGCTTAGGCTACGCAGCTTCTCTGCCAGTACGGCGAAGCCATTGCGACCATAGAAGTCGTCGGCATTGATCACTGCAAAAGGCTCGTGAATCACGTCTTTGGCCATCATCACTGCATGGTTCGTGCCCCATGGCTTCTCACGCCCCTCGGGTACGGAGAAACCCTCTGGTAGGTTATCCATATCTTGGAAAACAACCTCTAGAGCGATTTTTCCCTCGTACTTGGATAGGATCTTCTCTCTGAAGTCCTGCTCAAAAGAGCGGCGAATGATGAACACGACCTTACCAAATCCTGCACGAATGGCATCATAGATTGAGTAGTCCATAATCGTTTCGCCCGATGGACCTAGACCATCAAGCTGCTTCAAACTTCCGTAACGGCTACCCATGCCAGCGGCTAGCACTAGTAATGTTGGCTTTTTCATTATTTCTTCTCGTATTTTGATGTTTATAATGTTTGATGTACTCAAGGACTACTTCTTGTAGTCCTGCTCCATATAGTCAATGAAGGCTTTGTTCACAAGATGACTCCCCCCGGGCGTAGGATAGTCTCCACTGAAGTACCAGTCACCTAGATGATTGGGGATAGACTTGTGTAGCTCCTCAATACTCGGATAGACTAGCTCTACCTCTGCTCCTAAATCCTCTGGGCGTAGCAGATCTACAATTTTGGCCGAGATCTCCTCAATAGTAAAGGGGGCATAGATGGCCTTGACCACATTCTCCACCTCTACACTCCAGCCCTCGTTACTAAGCTCCAACGCCCTCTGGTACTGTTGCTCTAGCAGAGCCTGCATACCTCTCTCCTTGATCAACGCAATGGCTGCACGGAAGGCGATGAACTCACGCATCTTGCTCATATCGATCCCATAATAGTCGGGATAACGTACCTGCGGACAGCTAGACACGACGACGATTTTCTTGGGAGTGAGTCGATCTAGAATGCTGAGGATACTCTGCCTAAGCGTTGTCCCACGCACTATACTATCATCAATGACTACCAGATTATCTACACCACGCTCGACTGTACCGTAAGTGATATCGTACACGTGCGTGGCCAAATCATTGCGGCTCTTGGCCTCGGAGATGAAGGTACGCAGCTTGATGTCCTTGATCGCAACCTTCTCACTACGCACCTTGCGAGCAAGAATGCACTTGAGCTCCTCATCACTCATTGAGGGGTTGGCCTTAATGGCGTCGAACTTCTCCTCGTTGAGGTGAGCATTTAGCCCCTCCAGCATACCATAATAGGCGACCTCGGCGGTATTGGGGATGAAAGAGAATACGGTATGATCCATATCATAGCCCACTGCCTTGAGGATTGGCTCGGTAAGGTTGAAGCCTAGAGCCTTGCGTTCCTTATAGATATCTCGATCGCTACCTCTAGAGAAATAGATACGCTCAAAGGAACAAGGCTTAAATTGCTTGGGGTCGGCGATCTGCTTGAGGCGTGGCTCGCCATCTTTGTTGATGAATAGCGCCTCACCCGGCTTGAGCTCTGTTACCTTGTCGTAGGTAACGTTCATCACAGTCTGGATCACTGGCCGCTCCGAAGCTACCACGATGATCTCATCGTCTATGTAGTAGAAAGCGGGCCTGATGCCCCATGGGTCGCGCATCGTATAGCTCTCGCCACTACCCGTGAGGCCACACATCACATAGCCACCGTCCCACAGAGGCGAGCATTCCTTGAGGATATTGGAGAGGTCTATACGCTCCTCGATATAGTGTGTGATGTCCATGCCTCTTAGGCCGTGCTGATAGCCAACCTTATACAGACGCTCCACCTCTCGGTCTAGGCGATGCCCCAGCTGCTCGAGTAGGATATGCATATCCGACACATGGCGAGGGTGCTGCCCCACGGCCGTAATGTTGTCAAATACGCCGTCTACATTGGTTAGGTTAAAGTTGCCGCAAATAGAGAGGCATTTGGCTCTCCAGTTGCTGCGTCTAGTCATTGGGTGTACGAAGGTTATCCCACTCTTACCTGTGGTACTATAGCGCAGATGCCCCATATAGCACTCGCCTGCGAAAGGTAGCTCACCCTCTACAAGGTCTAGATCGTCCAGTTGCTCGGAGGTTAGGCTATTGAACTGATGGTATACAGCGTCAAAAATCTCCTTAATCGCTGATGCGCCAAGAGCACGCTCACGGAATAGGTATTCGTCACCAGGTTTACTATTGAGTTTAACCACTGCCAGACCAGCTCCGTCTTGTCCTCGGTTGTGCTGCTTCTCCATAAGCAGATATAGCTTATTAAGACCATACATCCATGTACCATACTTCTGCTGATAGTAACTCAGTGGCTTACGCAGGCGAATCTGGGCAATCCCACATTCATGCTTGAGAGGTTCCATTTATCCGTTTTCTTTTGACCTGTATTCTAATGATGAACTGTCATCTTGATTGTGCGAAGACTACCCCACCCAATCAAGCGACAAATTTAGTGATTATGCTGGATAATACTCTACTAAAAAGGTAAAACTTAACAGCCTTTCTGCACCCTAGAGAAACGCTTGTCAAGGAAGCCGAAATTTATATTTTAGCTCAGTTCTCGCAATGTTGGTGGGACAATTTTTGTCCATGAGCACAAAAACAGCCAACAGCGTATTTGCCCCCTAGCAGGCTCCAGAGCGAACGCAGCCTCATTGGGGCACTCTACCCCCAGCCACACGAAAACAGCCTCCCAAAACAAGGAAAACATAAACACCTAATAAACAAATACATTAAAAGGAATTTCAAAGATCTTTACCCGACCGAAGCTGAATGTCGGGAGTTTCTCTCCATCAATCTTTTTCGATTGGTGGATACATCGCAACGGATTAGCCCACCGATCCTCCAAAATCTTCCCATCAATTTCTCTGAGATGTCGCAGCAGCGAACTAAAATCGAAAGGTATTTCGTCCCAATTCGAGTCCAATCCATTTACACACTTTAACTGAAAACGAGAAAAGTGCCTTTCATGGTTTGTTGCACACACTAACACATCTAAAAGGGGCTGTGGTAAAACTCAAATTTCCCCACAGCCCCTTACATTGAAGTTACTTAGAATCTATACCTAACGATAATCTACATAAAAAGGATTCCCCAACGAATAGTAGTGGTATGGCCCATATTTACCAGCTCCGGGCAACCACTTCCCCGCCATAGAGCAAGGGATCGCTTTATAGCGCCCATCGGGCTTCTTCACGATAACATAGCCAAAGACGATTCTATACCTACCCGTACTGGTATCTTCGATTTTCCACTCATCACTCTTGATCAGTGTCTTGACGATTTTGTCTTTGGGCCACTGCTTGCGCATAATTTGCTCAAAGGTCGCAATCATCTGGGGCGTGTTCATACGCCCAGACTTGGGCATATCGTAGACTCGTTCTTGTCGCTCACGATACTCCTGCTGCACACTCTTGACCTGCTCATCGGCTTTTCGCTCTTGCTCGGCATTCATCTCTGCCAGTGTCCTTGGCTTAGGGTATATGGCTTGATACTCCCGATCCATAGAGGCATACATCTGCTTGAGTGAGGCTACCATAGTCTGCACCTCAGGATCCGAATCCCTTAGATTACCATCAACAAGCTCTCCGGAGATCTTGTTCACAGCTTGGAAGAGGTAATACTTCTTTAGGTTTGGGCTCAGGTCCGCCGTCTGCATATAGTTATAGATCCTCCTGAGTTGCTCTGCCTCACCGAAACGAGAGCGAGTAGCAGAGCCATTGAAGGGCGACAACAGTATCTTTTGAGCTGCCGCTGCTACTCGCTGGTATTCCATACCCCAATCATTCCACCGAAAGCCCTGTACCTGCTCACGCTTAGGGTTATTCAGCAACGTAAGGTAGTACAGCATGGCCTTGTTGTCATCGGGCCAAGCTATGAACTCTATATCACGCTGCTCTACGGCTTTCTTTAGCCTTAGGAGGTAATAGGCAAGACACTCAAACTGTGCACGAGTGTCTAGCGTCTGATCAAATGCCCCTGCATGATCGCTCTGCTTGGCTAGGGCATAGAAACTGTCTGGGGTTTGCTCTGAGATTTGCACTTGTTTCATGATCGCCAGAGGATCAACTTCGTCCGTCTTAGGGAGATTGCTCTGTATCTGGCGCTGAGTCGATCCTTGAGCCTGCGCAGGCTCCACATCCAATTGCTGCTTAACCTCATTGGTCACTTCCTTGGCGACCTGCTCGGTCTTGGACTTCAACTTCTTGACAAATGTCCCCAACTGTGCATGAGCAGGGACTAGACCGAGGAGCACAAATAGGCTAAGCGCTCCTAACTTACTAAAGCATTTCATTTTCATAGCAAAAAGAATTATCTAATAATATGAGTTCATCTACCTATCCTCGGGCATAAGCCCCAGCAAATCACACGGCCCTCTGAGCCCATTGGCCAACGCAAAGGTCGTAATGTGACGACACTGCAATAGTTCTCTTCTTGATGATACAACTAGGTGCATCACGGAACAAAGATAAAACTTTGTGGAAGATATTCCCCGTGCTTGACACTGGAGCAGTACGACAAGGGACATCGAGCCGGAGAGATTGGGGGGCTTTTGGGCGGGGCTCTTTGCTTTAATTGCAAAAAAGGGTTACCTTTGCCGAAGAAATCAGGGGATGATTTCTGACGATAGATGTAAGATGTTCCGAAGTGCCTAACTCTGTGAGGCTTTGGGACTCTTTTATTTTTCTATCTAAGCATAAAATAAACGGTACTAATAGATAACAGCAATTAATCTATAAAACGAACTATGGCATATAACTATATGACCCAAGCAGGCTACGACAAGCTTGTTGCCGAAATCAATGAACTGGAGTCGGTACAGCGCCCAGAGATCTCTCGACAAATCGCCGAGGCACGTGACAAGGGCGACCTATCGGAGAACGCCGAGTACGATGCGGCCAAGGAAGCTCAAGGGCTACTTGAGAGCAAGATCGCTCAGCTCAAAGCTACGCTCAGCAATGCTCGTATCATAGACGAGTCCCGCCTGAGCACAGACTCTGTGCAGATCCTCAACAAGGTAACTATCCGCAACACCAAAAATGGTGCACAGGTATCATATACGTTGGTATCGGACTCCGAGGCCAACCTCAAACAAAATAAGATCTCTGTCAACACGCCTATCGCCAAGGGACTCATGGGCAAAAAAGTCGGAGATGTCGTAGAGGTTCAGACTCCCGGAGGGCTGATGAGCTTCGAGATTATGGAGATTTCATTCTAGAGAGATTAGGAGGGCTGCCGGTATGTCTACAATTTTTAGCCGTATTATCCGAGGCGAGATTCCCTCGCACCGCATTGCCGAGAGTGAAGAGTTCTATGCATTCCTCGACATCAACCCTGTACAAATGGGGCATACACTGATTGTCCCCAAGAGAGAAGAAGATTACTTCTTCGATCTAAGCGACGAGGAGCTGGGGGCAATGATGCGCTTCTCCAAGGTAGTTGCATCAGCGATCAAGGCCGCCACCCAGTGTGAGAAGGTTGGTCTAGCAGTAATGGGGCTAGAAGTCAATCATGCACACCTACACCTCGTCCCCATCAGCGGTCTTGGCGATATGGACTTCAAGCAAAAGATTGAGCCCAAGGCAGGCGAATTGGCTTCGTGGGCAGAACGCATCAGAGAGCATCTACCCAAGCACTATCTCTAATCAACAACCAATACATTAGGATAAGATGAGAATAGCTGTCGTCGGTATCGGTTACGTTGGTCTGGTGAGTGCCGCCTGCTTCGCAGACTTGGGCGCAGAAGTCTACTGCATTGATGTAGATCAGACCAAGATCGAGGGACTCAAACAGGGCATTATCCCAATCTACGAGCCGGGATTAGACGAACTGGTTAAGCGAGGCTTCGAGGGCGGACGATTGCACTTCGGGACATCTCTAGCAGAAGTGCTAGATAAGGTGGAGATTGTCTTCAGCGCTGTGGGTACACCAGCCGACGAAGACGGCTCGGCCGATCTACGATATGTCCTAGAGGTTGCCAAGACCATTGGCCAATCAATCAACAACTATTGCCTGATTGTCACCAAGAGTACCGTACCCGTAGGTACAGCTAGCCTAGTAAGAGAGGCAATCCAGCGAGAGCTAGACAAGCGGGGGGTGCAGATAGAGTTCGACGTAGCCTCCAACCCAGAGTTCCTCAAAGAGGGCAATGCGATTGACGACTTCATGAAGCCAGATCGTGTGGTCGTAGGCACCGATAGCCCAAGAGCATACGACTTGATGACCAAGCTCTATAAGCCCATTCTGCTCAACAACTTCCGAGTACTATTCATGGATATTCGCTCGGCAGAGATGACGAAGTATGCCGCCAATGCTATGCTAGCTACACGTATCAGCTTTATGAATGAGATAGCCAATCTCTGCAAGCGTGTGGGGGCGGACGTCAATATGGTGCGTCGTGGTATCGGGAGCGACAGCCGCATCGGGAGCAAATTTCTCTATCCCGGCTGTGGTTACGGAGGCTCATGCTTTCCCAAAGATGTCAAGGCTCTTATCCATACAGCCAAAGAGTACGGCTGTCAGATGCAAATTCTAGACTCGGTCGAGGCCGTCAATCATACACAGAAGCGGGTCCTCTTCGATATGTTTGCCGAGCATTACTCAGGCGAGATAGCTGGTCGCCGTGTGGCCGTATGGGGTTTGGCCTTCAAACCCGGTACAGATGATATGCGAGAGGCTCCCTCTCTCGTGCTGATAGATGCCCTCGTACAGGCAGGTTGCTCCGTACGTGTCTACGACCCAGTAGCGATGAAGGAAGCTAAACGTCGACTAGGCAACCGAGTAGAGTATGCACGAGATATCTACGACTGCGTGCTAGATGCCGATGCTATCTTCCATGTAACCGAATGGAAGGAATTCAGAATGCCCAACTGGGAGATTATCCGACGTACGATGCACACTCCGCTACTTATCGACGGGCGTAATGTATTCGACTCAACAGTAGAGGAACACGGCTTCACACGCCTCTCAATAGGCTCGTAGCAGGAGTTAGTCTTGACGGGGTATTTAACAAGAACACAGTATCAAGTCCGATACCTTTTATAGCTCAAAGGCGGTGTTTCATAATACGCAAACTGCTATGCTACTTGCGACATTCGGCTTTGGTCACATACTTTAGTATGCCCCCTTTGCTCCGCACGGACTTCTTCGTCAACCTCAGTCTTAGCACCTTGCATTTTGCGCATTCTAAAATACCCCAAGGGGGCTGTGGCAAAAATGAATTTCGCCACAGCCCCTTTTCTTTGTCCTATATGTTTAGCGACACAAAAGCAGGGAATCTCTCTCGGGAATCTTATCAAAGACTACTCTGCTGGAGCCTCTCGAGCAAGACTACATTCTCAATATGGTGCGTATGGGGAAACATATCCACAGCACGGCTCTTGCGCACTGCATAGTCCCCGCCCTCAACCAGCATCGCCAAATCTCTAGCCTGCGTGGCTGGGTTGCAGCTCACATAGACAATGCGCTCCGGAGCTGCACGTAGAATGGTGCGTACCACGTCCTCGTGCATACCAGCTCGTGGCGGATCGGTAATAATCACATCGGGGCGACCATGCTGCAAGATGAAGTCGTCTGTAAGAATATCCTTCATATCCCCTGCGTAGAAGAGAGTATTATCAATACCATTGAGCTGACTATTGAGCTTGGCATCCTCTATCGCCTCGGGAACATACTCGATGCCAACGACAGATTTGGCCGATCTGGCTACAAAATTGGCTATCGTACCCGTACCCGTGTAGAGGTCGTAAACCGCCTCATGACCCGTCAAGGCAGCGAACTCACGAGCCACTTTGTACAGCTCGTAAGCCTGCAGGCTATTGGTCTGATAAAACGATTTGGGACTAATACGGAAGTGCAAGCCCTCCATCTCCTCCTCAATATACTGCTCACCACGGAAGCAGTGAATGATCTGATCGGATATGGTATCGTTGCACTTGGTGTTGATGACGTAGAGCAGTGATGTAATCTCAGGAAATGCCTCGGCAATAGCCGTCATGAGAGCCTCAATCTTGCGGGTATCATCTCGGAAGAATACCACCACTACCATCGTTTGCCCCGTCGAGGTCGTACGGATCATCAACGTGCGCATCAGCCCCTCTTGAGCCCTCAAGTCAAAGAAAGGATATTGCTCTGGTCGCTCTAGACAATAGGCTCGGATAAAAAGACGAATACGGTCGGCCAATTCACTACCCAGATGACACTGATCAATATCCAGTACCTTATCAAACATACCCGGTATGTGGAATCCAACCCCCGGCTCTGCTACGGGTATAGGCTTACCATCGGCATCGATTTTCGTCTGTGTCATCTCTCCGGGAAGCAACCAACGCTTGTGACTAAAGGTAAACTCCAGCTTATTGCGATAACGGGAGGTAGACGCCGAGCCAAGTATAGGTAGATACTCATCTATATGCACCTTACCGAGTCGCTCCATTGCATCAACCACGACCTGATGCTTGGCCTCTAGCTGCACCTCGTATGGCAAATGCTGCCACTTGCAGCCACCACAGACAGTAAAGTGCGAGCAGATAGGCATCTGCCTCATAGGCGAAGGGGTAACTAGACGCAGGATCTTACCCTCCATAAAGCTACGCTTCTTCTTGACGACTTGGATGTCGCAAATATCTCCTGGGGCAGCATAGGGCACGAATAGTACTACCCCATCTACATGAGCCAGGGCCTTGCCCTCAGCGGCCAATCCTTCTATGCGAATGCCTTCCAACATAGGAAGGTCTTTTTTCTTTCTTGCCAATGCAAATATCCGTTTAAGTGATTGGGTGCAGACCTAAAAAGGGGTGCGCCAAAACATTCGCTTCGACGCACGCCCTTCTTTGATGTATCTCACCGTATATTAAATGTACGAAGTCAGGATCTGCATGAAGCGATCCGCCAGCTCCGTAGCCTCCGTCTGTGTAGGCGCCTCTGTGTAGATGCGGATAATCGGCTCGGTATTGCTTCGGCGCACGTGTACCCACATCGTTTCGAAGTCAATCTTAACACCATCGATGAGATTCATCTCACCAGCCGTAGCCTGCTCTCGGGCTAGACGCTCGAGCAGAGCTGCCGAGTCGATATGAGCAGGTAGATCTACACGTTGTTTGCTCATAAAGTATGCAGGGTAGCTCTTGCGTAGCTCACTCACGGTCTTACCACTCTTGGCTAGTAGGCTCAAGAATAGAGCGATGCCCACTAGGGCATCACGACCATAGTGTAGCTCTGGATAAATGACACCGCCATTGCCCTCACCACCGATGAGCGCCTTAGTTTCCTTCATCTTCGTCACCACATTGACCTCACCTACCGCTGCAGCTGTGTACTGCCCGCCACGCTTTTGAGTCACATCACGCAGGGCTCGCGTAGAGCTTAGGTTAGAAACCGTATTGCCTCCGCCAGACAAGCCTAGCAGATAGTCGGCGATAGCTACTAGAGTGTATTCCTCGCCGAAGCACTCGCCTCGCTCATCGATGATCGCCAAACGGTCTACATCAGGGTCTACTACGAAGCCCACATGGGCACCCTGCTCACGTGTAGCAACAGAGATGGCTGTTAGGTGCTCGGGGAGAGGCTCGGGATTGTGGGCAAAGTCGCCCGTAGGGTCGTCGTAAAGGGGGTATATCTTAGCTACACCTAATGCCTCAAGTAGAGCAGGAAGGGCAATGCCCCCGACCGAATTGACACTATCGAAGGTGACAGTGAAACGTGCCCTACGAATAGCCTCTACATCAACACCCGTAGCCTTGAGTACGGCATCTATATGCTCCTTGAGATAGCTAGACTGCTCCACACTACCAAGCTCATCGACTTCGGCAAAGGTGAGCTCATCGCTCTCCGCCAGACGTAGAATCTCCTTCCCCTCGCTATCGCTGATAAATTCTCCTCGGTCGTTGAGGAGTTTGAGAGCATTCCACTGCTTAGGATTATGGCTAGCCGTGAGGATAATGCCACCGTCGGCTTGCTTGCCTACGACAGCCATCTCGGTCGTTGGGGTGGTAGCCAGATCAATATCTACTACATCGCACCCCATACCCATAAGTGTACCTATAACGATTTGCTTGACCATAGGGCCAGACATACGGGCATCACGCCCCACAACTATGCGAGGACGATCCTTGCCCGAGTACTTACGAATGAACTGTGCGTATGCAGCGGTAAACTGTGCCGTACTAATCGGGTTGAGCCCCTCACGTACGCCGGCTCCGATGGTGCCACGAATACCAGATATTGACTTGATGAGTGTCATATTAAGTCTATGAAATTGGGTATTTAATCTTGATTGTTAGCGAAATCTATATTGAGCCTCCTCCACGAATGTAGAGATCCCTGAGGCATAGAAAGTCGATGGCCCTAACTCAAAAGGGATAATCAGCGACACACGAGCCCCATTGCCCAAGAGTGACATCGGGTAAGCCAGTCCCTGACACATAAAGTGATCTAAGTTGGCCACTGGCGAAGTTTGTGGCAGAGGCGTGTAGTGCGTTTCGCCATACTGATAGGCGTATGTGTACAGAAACTCCACGGGTGGATAGGACGGATCACCGAGAATATCAAATTGGCTAATCTCACTTTTGGCTTGAGTGAAGGTATATCCCTTAAACTCGACAAAGACCTTGGTTTCATTGACTACAGCCTTGTAGCCCTCCTTGCCGACTAACCCACGATCCAGCACACGCATATACAAACCATTGGAGAACTTGTAGTAGACATTGGGGTCTATGGGGTCTGGTAGGATGTTATCCTGCGCCTCCACCACGCGGATAGACTTGCGGTTAATAAGGGTCTTGATAGCCGTAGCCTGCTCCTTCTTTAGCTCGGTGAGCGACTTGATCTTGTCTTCCTTACAGCTAGTGAAAAGGACTGCAGAGCTAGCGAGTAGCAGCAGACAATATTGCTTGATCTTACTGAAAGTCATATCCTGATGTATCGTTAATTACTTGCTTATGATTTCTTTCTCTCCTCGATGAGGCATTTGAGCTGGTAAAGATAGATATTTTTTGCCTCCTCTATGCTACCATAGTGTTCGGCGCCAGAGGCATTGAGGTGTCCGCCACCAGAGAATCCTCTCGAGGCAATCTCATTGACAGGGAAGTCGCCCGTGGAGCGAAACGAGAGCTTAATCTGCCCCCTATCCTCTCGTATGAAACAAGAGCAATCGATGCCCTCCACCGATAGAGGCAAATTGACGAGCCCCTCGGTGTCGCCCTTAGACACGCCTAGTCGTTGCATCTCCTCTTGGGTGAGGACGAAGCAAGCAGCTCGCAGCTCGGGGTACACCTCTAGCTTCTCGTGTAGCACGTAACCTTGGGCACGCAACTGCTCAATACGCCCATGGTAAGAGAGGCGATCGATGATGTAGCCGTAGTCAGCCCCCAAACTCAGCAGATCTGACACTCGGTGGTACAGGTCTGGAGCAAAGCAACCATACATAAAGCGTCCCGTGTCGGTCACAATGCCCGTAAGTAAGAGTGTAGCAGACGCAGGACTAATATACTCCTGCCAGCCCAACGCTTGGACGAGCCTAAGCACCAGCTCACAAGTAGAAGAAATACCCGGGTAACTGAAGCAAACCGCAAAACCTGCCTCTGGATAAAGATGGTGATCTATCAGAATACTCTGGGCACTGCTCTTGGTTACAGCCTCAACGAGTGGCTGATACCTTAGACGTGACCTCTGGTTGTGATCCATATGAATGAGCAAATCCGCCTCGGCAATGGCTGCTATGGCCTCATCGCTCGAGGTGGTATAGTGTAGCAACTTGTCTACCTCTGGCATCCAGCCGAGATATTGCTCCACGAGGTCGGGACTAATGACACAGATGTTTTTGTCGGGGTGTAGGCTTTGCAGCACACTCCTCAAGGCGAGGGTCGAGCCAAGAGCATCGCCATCTGGGGCTGTATGGGGCAAGATAACGATCCTACTACTGGTCACGACTAAATCTCGTAGACGCTCCAAGGACTGCTTGGGTAGGTTGATTTCTGTAACTGAGTTTATTTCGTTCATATTATAAAGGTCGCACATAGTCGAGCCATCTACAGACAGCTCTCTCGCCTAGTTGCTAAACGCCACAAAGATACTCAATATTGTAACGTATATTCGGCCTAGTGATACGCCTAGAGATGTACATGCCTGCCATGATTCCATCTTAGCACTTCGTATTTTATGCATTCTGATACAACTAAAAGGGGCTATGTCAAACCAAGTTTGGACACAGCCCCCTTATTATTATGGTATAAGTAACCCCGAACTACTGGGTACCGCCAAGGTCCGAGATAATTTCGTCCTCTGCTACAGACTCGAAGATCTCTACCGAGCCATCGGTCGTGTAGCTAGCATCCGAACAGGGTGCGAAGTTGTTGGGTAGATTGAACGTAGCATCGGTACGATAACCTAGCTTCTTATCGGCATACACCTTCTTGATGAAGAGTGCAAAGATGGGCATCGCAGCTCTAGCACCCTGACCGAAAGCCATCGAGCTGAAGCGTACTGACGGATCCTCTCCGCCTACCCAGCAGCCCGCTACGATGTCTGGGGTAAAGCCCATGAACCAAGCATCACTATTCTTATTGGTCGTCCCCGTCTTACCTCCTAGAGGCATAGTTAGGCCGAAACGACTACGCAGCCCAGAGCCAGTACCTCCTCGCACCACATTCTGGAGCATGTAGAGCATCTTGTCGGCAGCAGCCTGCGGCAGCACCTCACTCATCTCGGGGCTAAAGGTAGCTACGATATTACCAGACTGATCTTCGATATGCGTTACCAAGCGAGGCGCTACTCGTATCCCTCTGTTGATAAAAGTCGTGTAGCCCGACACCATCTCACCCACGGTAGCCTCAGGAGTGCCGAGCGACATGGCGGGCGTCGCCTCAATTGGCCCCGCCAGGCCATAACTCTTGAGTAGATTACGGAAGGCAAGAGGGGTTGTACGGCTCATCAGCTCTGCCGTCACCCAGTTGTCGGAGTACTGCAACCCCCACTGGATTGATACCATCTCGCCGATGCGTCGGTTGTTGGCATTGCGAGGGCGCCAAATCTGCCCACTCTCTAGTCGGATGTGAGGCTGTACATGTAGCACCTCGTCGCAGGGAGAATAGCCGTCCACCATAGAGAGCGAGTAGAGATAGGGCTTGATCGTAGAGCCTACCTGACGGCGCCCATTGGCAACCATATCGTACTGGAAGTGGCTGAAGTCGATGCCACCTACATAGGCGAGTACATCACCCGTATGTGGATTCATGGCCATAAAGCCCGTACGTAGTAGGCTCTTGACGTGCAGTATAGAGTCCATAGGAGTGAGGAGCGTATCCCTAACCCCCTGCCAAGACCACAGCTGCATCTTGGTTTTCTCCCTAAAGCTCTTCTTGATCTCGGCATCGCTCATTCCCTCTTCTTTGGAGGCTCGCCAACGCTCGCTCTGACGCATGGCCCTATTGAGAATCTCTTGCTTCTGCTCGGCCGTGATGTTGGAGGCGAAAGGTGCAGTCTTGCTATTGCGCTTCTCTCTGTCGAAGGCTGGCTGTAGCGTCCCCGCCATGTGCTCTCGCACAGCGGCTTCTGCATACTCCTGCATCTGAGCATTGACCGTAGTGTGAATTTTGAGCCCATCGGTATATATATTGTAGTACGAGCCGTCGCTCTTCTTGTTCTTGTAGCACCAGCCGTAGAGCGGATTAGTCTCCCATGCAAGGCTATCGGCCGAGTATTGTGCCATCTGCCATGACGCATAGTCGCTACGACTAGGTTCCTTGGCCATCATGATGCGCCTTAGGTGCTCTCGCATATAGGGAGCCACCCCCTCCTTGTGGGTCATACGGCGGAACTTGGTAACTACGGGCAATCCCGAGAGCGAGTCTGCCTCTACCTGTGTGAGCATACCTGCCTTGGCCATCTGCTCAAAAACTACGTTGCGCCGTAGCAGAGGTCTATCCGAATCCTTGTGTAGAATGGGGTTATAGAGCGATGGGTTCTTACACATACCCACCAGCATAGCAGCCTCCTCTAGGTTAAGCTCCGAGGGCTTCTTGGAGAAATAAGTCTGGGCAGCCGACCGTATCCCTACGGCATTGTACAGAAAGTCAAATTGATTGAGGTACATCGTCAGGATCTCTTCCTTGGTATAGAAGCGCTCTAGCTGTACGGCGATGACCCACTCAATAGGCTTCTGTAAGACACGCCCCATACGGCTCTTGGCTTGTTGAGTGTAGAGGAGCTTAGCCAGCTGCTGAGTAATGGTACTCCCCCCTCCTGCTCCTTTCTGGCGCAGAATCCCCGTCTTGACTATCGCACGCCCTAGACCTCTGAAGTCTATCCCAGCATGCTCATGGTAGCGCACATCTTCTGTGGCAATAAGGGCATTAATGAGGTTTGGCGAAATTTCCTCATAAGGGACGAAAATACGGTTATCACCGCTGTGGGCATACGAACCGATCACCTTGTCGTCGGACGAAATGACCTGCGAGGCATACTTGTCAATAGGGTTCTGTAGCTGCTCAATCGGTGGGAGGTAACCAATCCACCCCTTGGAGATTGCGTAGAAAGCCATGGCAACTCCTAGCCAACCTAGAACAAACACTGCCCATAGGACTATGATAATTTTACGTTTCATACGTCTAATTTCTTCTTTCAATCAAGTTGTAATCAATCAACTCTTCTTGGCTTACCAGCCATACACTTCAAAAAACAAAGTGTATTATTTGGTAGAATTTTCGCCACAAAGTTAAAATCATTCCTTTAATATTCTAGGATTGTGGCACATTCTACCACACCAATAGCCATGCAAACACCCCACCCCTCCCAGCCATAACCCGAGCAATAGCCTACCTGCTCGCACCCAAACTAGGGTATGCCTCCATAACACCATACAGACGGCTATTAGACCTATCAAATCGAAAGGACTATTACCAGCATTAACAACTACTTAACCTCGTTGATTTATCCACTCCCAGAAGCGACATGATATGCTCATTCTTCATTCTTTTTAGTTAAAAATCGTAAACAAATCTAGCCAAAATTGAGGCATATCAGGACTATATAGCTGATAGAGCATAGAGCACTGCAAAAAATTGAAGGATCAATCTGCTCCGATTGTAGGATTAATCGTTCGGGGTATGCCCAACAATCAGCCCAAATTGATGGGAAGAAATCTGCCAAACAGAGGCTCAGCCATGTAGCAAGGCTCCAAAAACAAATGTATTTGCCTAGATAACAAACGGTTAAAAACAGGCCCTACAAGCACGTTTTTCTTGCTCGCCTAGGGCTAAGTGCCCCAATGACCTCGGACGCCGTGTAGAGCCCCCTAGAGGCCAAATACGAGGTTTGTGTGTTTTGAACCGAAGCATCTGAAATTTCCCCACCAACTTTCTGAAATGTAAACGAAAATATAAATCTTGCCCCCTTATGGGACAGGGCCATATTGGAGACGATAGCCAGCAGGGCTAGGGGGGACTCCTTGGGGTGTAAGGACTAAAGGGTGTGTGTCTAAGCCTGATGAATACGCAACAGAGGGGAGAGATTGAAGCTAGAGGTAGCAGAGCAAAGTAACCTTTGTGTGCGCCTGTGCCCTGCTGCGTCGATTTCTCGGGACTAGCTCAAAGTCCAAAGACAGCAGGTGCCTTTGCCCTATAGGGAATGGCTTCGATGTGCATAACTTTTTACTCGACTAGGGGAGCTTATTCAGCTTATCTTGGCTATCTTTGTTAGCAAAGGATCGGCGAACTAAAAATGCCATATCGCATCGTTTTTTGAGCCTCCAGTATGGAGAAAAAGAGATCAATAACAAACGTCTAGTATTCACAAGTAATATTGTTAGCTTATGTCGGACAACTTACTACGAGTTACCAAGCGTGATGGTAGCTCAGAGGCTTTCAACGCGGATAAGATATACCGCGCCATTGTCAAGGCTTATCGTGCGGCATCAATCCCCGAGAACGAAGAAGGGTTGAGGCTCATCGTCGAGCATATCAAACAAATTGCAGAGGAGTCTGTTGATCAGGCTATCGCTGTAGAGGAGATTCAGGATATTGTCGAGCGAGAGCTTATGCGCCTCAATCCCGACATTGCCAAGCGATACATCATATATAGAGAGTGGCGTACCGTGGAGCGTGAGAAGCGCACGAAGCTCAAACACACCATGGACGGCATCGTTGCCATTGAGAAAAACGATGTCAATCTGGGCAATGCCAATATGAGCGCCTATACGCCTGCGGGACAGATGATGACTTTCGCCTCGGAGGTAACCAAGGACTACGCCACCAAGTATCTACTCTCTCCTCGTTACTCTAGGGCACACGCCTCGGGAGATATTCATATCCACGACCTAGACTACTACCCTACCAAGACCTCTACGTGCGTTCAATACGACCTAGAGGATCTATTCGAGCGAGGCTTCCGCACCAAGAACGGTAGTATTCGTACTCCACAGAGCATTCAGAGCTATGCCACACTAGCGACTATTGTCTTCCAGACTAACCAAAACGAGCAGCATGGAGGACAGTCGATACCAGCCTTCGACTTTTTCATGGCTCCCGGGGTGCGCAAAACCTTCCGCAAGCATCTACTAGAGCGCTTGCTCTTCATACTTGAGCTCAAGCAAAATGCCTCCGCCGAGCAACTCAAGATCTATCGAGGAAGCCTCAAGGCAAAGCTGATGATGCTTGTGCCTAACCTAACGAATAGTGACCACGAGGCCGAGCGTCTGAAAGAGGGACTAGAGAGCGAGGGATTTACTTTTGCCCTCAATGAGATACAGCACACCCTAAGCAGTGCTTATGAGCGCACTCGTAGAGATACTTATCAGGCGATGGAGGGCTTCATTCACAACCTCAACACGATGCACTCACGTGGGGGCAATCAAGTCGTGTTTAGCTCCATTAACTATGGTACAGATACCAGCCCAGAGGGGCGTATGGTCATTCAAGAGCTCCTCAAGGCTACCGTAGAGGGGCTAGGCAAGGGCGAGATCCCTATCTTCCCCATTCAGATCTTCAAGGTCAAGGAGGGAGTTAATTACTCAGAGGCAGACTACAGAGCTGCGATGGCGGACTTCGAGGCCGCAGAGGCTGGCAAAATTGCGTTCGAGAGCCCCAACTTCGACCTGCTGCTTGCTGCTTGTCGCACAACCTCTCATGCTCTATTCCCCAACTTTGTCTTCCTAGACACACCCTACAACCAGAATGATCTCTGGCGAGCAGACGACCCCAAGAGATATCTCTACGAGGTGGCTACAATGGGCTGCCGCACACGTGTCTTCGACAACATCAACGGCCTCAAGAGCTCTGTCGGTCGAGGCAACCTATCTTTCACCACGATGAATTTGCCCCGCCTAGCCATTGAGGCGATACAGAGCGCTCGGCAAGACTATCCCTCTGCCGACAAACATCAGCAACGAGAGCGGGCCATTCAGTACTTCTACACCTCCATTCGTGAGATGGCTAGACTGATCGCCGACCAACTCTACGAACGTTACGAGTATCAACGCACAGCACTAGCACGGCAGTTCCCCTTCATGATGGGCAATGATGTATGGAAGGGAGGTGCCAAACTTGCCCCCAGCGAGGAGGTCGGCGACGTATGGAACTCTGGCACTCTCGGCATCGGCTTCATCGGCGGGCATAACGCTATGGTGGCGCTCTACGGCGAGGGACACGGACACAACGACGAGGCTTGGCAGACCCTCTACAAGGCTATCGAGATACTTGGCGAGGTGGCCAACGAGTACAAACAGAAGTATCACCTCAACTACTCCGTCCTAGCTACACCAGCCGAGGGGTTATCTGGCCGATTTACCCGTATGGATCGTAAGCGCTATGGCTCTATACCGGGGGTAACGGATCTGGACTACTATGTAAACTCCTTCCACGTTGATGTGCGGGAGCAGATTGGCATGTTCGACAAAATCAAGCGCGAGGCTCCCTTCCACGCTATCACTGGGGGAGGGCATATCTCCTACATCGAACTAGATGGCGAGGCGAAAAAGAATGTATCTGTAATCCTGAAGCTCGTCAAGACAATGAAGGACGAGGCGATTGGCTACGGATCTATCAACCATCCCGTAGACACCTGCTCGGGCTGTGGCTATCGTGGCATTATCTATGACAAGTGCCCAGTGTGCAAGAGCGACCAAATCTCTCGCCTCAGACGCATCACGGGCTATCTGACGGGGAGCCTAGAAAGCTGGAATAGTGCCAAAAAAGCAGAAGAGCACGACCGAGTGAAGCATCGCTAGGCATCCAGCCTCTCGTTCATCTGTATGAACCTGCTGAATATCTATAAGGAAACAATTAGTGACGGGGCAGGCTTGCGCTACTCGATATATCTATCGGGCTGTACGCATGCCTGCCCGGGCTGTCATAACCCGAAGAGCTGGGACCCAGAGGCTGGCATTCCCCTATCAGATGAGATGCTTGGGGAGATTATTCGAGAGATTCGTAGCAATCCACTACTTGACGGCATCACGATATCGGGAGGAGATCCATTCTACAACCCCGACGAATTAACCATACTACTCAAAAGGCTCAAAGAAGAAACGGACATAAATATCTGGTGCTATACCGGCTACACACTCGAGTATCTACTCTCCCACGATCGGTACAGAGCTCCACTCAGATATATTGATGTACTCGTCGATGGGCCATTTGTACAGAGCCTCTTTGACCCCACCTTGAGCTTCAGAGGTAGTAGCAATCAGCGCATCATACAGATGAAGGACATTGACCTAGACACAAGGGTCGATCAGTCACTCAAACCTTCGCAGAGTACCTCAATAGATTGAAACAAACTGTTTGACAAAAGAATATATGCAAAAAAGACACCTCCTCGCAGGCCTCATCAGCCTCGCTCTGGTAGCGACGTCTTGTACAGAGAAAGCAAGCACAAGCCTCGAGCTTGCCTACGAAGTAGACCCTATGATCGGGACAGATTGGGTGGGCAATACCTACCCGGGAGCGGCAGTGCCTTTCGGGATGATACAGCTAAGCCCAGACAATGGCTTGCCCGGGTGGGATAGGATCTCAGGCTATTACTATCCAGATAGCACGATCGCAGGCTTTAGCCACACCCACCTGAGTGGCACGGGAGCTGGGGACATGTACGACATCTCGTTTATGCCAACCATAGCACCAGTGCTCACGGCAGAGCCACCGCTAGGAGTGCATGCTAAGTTTAGCCATGACCATGAGGAGGCTCATGCGGGGTACTACTCCGTACTCTTGGAGCCATACAACATACGTGCAGAGCTCACCAGCACACCTCGTGTAGGTGTACAGAGATATACCTTCAACCAAGCCTCCGACTCGGCATGCATCACACTAGACCTGCACAAGGCGATGAACTGGGATAGGTGCACCGACAGCCGAATAGATGTCCTCGCCTTGGACGAACTACAAGGATATAGGTACTCCGATGGATGGGCTAGAGATCAGAGGCTCTTCTTCTATACCAAACTCTCACGCCCTGCCGATAGCATTAGTCTAGAGCAAATCCGCATAAAGGACGAAGCGAAGGAGAAGTATGGTTACATTGCTAAGCTCCACTATCGGGTTCGGGCTGGCGAGAAGATTGTCATCACCACCGCCCTCTCTGGGGTAGATGGCGAGGGTGCTAAGCGTAATCACCACGCAGAAGCCAAGGACTTTGACTTCGATCGCTATCATCGGGAGGCTCGCTCCGTATGGAATACTCGACTAGGTCGAATCACAATCTCCGGCGCCACACCTCAGCAGAGGCGCACGCTCTACACCTCTATCTATCATGCCCATCTATGCCCTACGCTATACAGCGATGTAGATGGTAGATATCTGGGAGCAGATAGACAAATCCACGAGCTTCCCGAGGGGCATAGACACTACAGCACGTTCTCCCTTTGGGATACATACAGAGCGGCTCATCCTCTGTACAACATCATTGCTCCCGAGGATAATAGAGATATGGTACAATCAATGATTGACTTCGGACGTCAAAACCAAGGACACCTGCCGGTATGGAATATGTTCGCTAGCGAAACAGATATGATGATCGGCTACCACTCCGTACCAGTAATCGTGGAGGCTATCTTGAAAGGTGTCTACACGCCCACCGATGCCAAACTACTTACCAGTCTATTACGTTCCACAGCCGAGCGCTGGGACTACCGAGGTCTAGGCGACTATCAGGCTCTGGGCTATGTGCCAGCCGACAAGCATGAGGAGAGCCTAAGCAAAACTCTGGAATATACCTATGACGATGCTGCAATCGCCGCTTGGGGTAAGCACATTGGCGATAGCACACTCTACAACGATTACAAGCGAAGAGCAGGCTACTATGCCAACTTGTGGGATCAACGGACGGGGTTCTTCCGACCAAGGCTGAGCGATGGGACCTTCAAAGAGGGCTTCGATCCTTTTGAATACAGCAAAGATGTTACCGAGAGCAACGCCTACCAATATCTGATGAGTGTGCAGCACGATGTAGATGGTTTGATTGAGAGAATAGGTGGAGCAGAAGGTCTAGCCAAACGACTAGACGAGTTTTTCGGCTCCGATACTCCCAAGCATATCGAGCTGCCTATCTTCTCTACCGGTATGATTGGTCAGTATGCTCACGGCAATGAGCCCGGGCACCATGTGATCTTCCTATATAACAAGGTTAAGCAGCCATGGAGAACCGCCGAGCTAACCCGTCAGGTTTGCCAAAACCTCTACACAGACAAACCGAATGGTCTATGTGGCAATGAAGACTGTGGGCAGATGTCTGCTTGGTACGTCTTCGCCTCTATGGGCTTCTACCCCATAGATCCAGTACAAGGTCAGTACGAGCTGACTGCACCTCTGTGGTCAGAGAGCCGTATCAAGCTCCCCAATGGTAAGGTCTTTACGATCACAACTAAGGGGCTGTCGGAGCAGAAGCGATACATCAAATCTGTAAGCATCAACGGTCAGCCTCATAAGAAGAGCTACATCACTTACAAGCAGATTATGTCTGGGGCGTCTATCAATCTAGAGATGACCGAGGAGCGAGGCATCTGCTGGTACGATTAGGGCTAGCTCACAGCAAATCGGACCAAAGCGGTGTGTCGTAGTGCGTAAGCAACATAGTAGTTTGTGCATTATGACATACCGCATTTTAGGTTATCCATATTATGATTATGTGCAGCCCTTGTCTAGCGATATATACCGAGTAGTAGGTAGCTATCAATGAGACCGTTGCACGGCATTTTGCCTGTTTTCGGTTAGAAACGTTGTATATATCTCTGATTATTACTATCTTCAGTATGTAATTAACTGTATCGACANAATGAGACCGTTGCACGGCATTTTGCCTGTTTTCGGTTAGAAACGTTGTATATATCTCTGATTATTACTATCTTCAGTATGTAATTAACTGTATCGACATGGCAACCAAACCAACCGAACAAGCTCCGAGCTTCCTACAAGTATATACTCAGGTTCGTCGCAACCGGATGAAGCACTCCTTTCTCCGCCAAATCAATGCTTGCGTTGATTGGCGAGGTATCCGCACACTGCTGAACAAGAAGTACACCAAGACACAGAATGCCGTAGGCAACCCTGCCTACGATGCCTTGCTGATGTTCAAAATCCTTTTGCTTGAGACTTGGTATGGTTTGAGCGATTATGAGGTTGAGGAACGTATCAATGACTCTCTGCTTTTCAGCGAGTTCCTGGGCTTAGACCTTGGGTATCCCTCTCCCGATCATAGCACCATCAGTCGTTTCCGCTCGGAGCTAACGCGTCTAGGGATTATGGATAAACTCCTTAGAGAGTTGAACAAGCAGTTGATTGTAGACAGCCCTTATGCCCCTGATGGTAGCGTGGTCATAGAGGTGGCGGAAGACAGAGAAGATGTTCGTTCAGAGGAAGCTCTCTCACAGGAGGAGGCTTATCAGTATGAACTCAGAAGTGGTAAGCCCGGTGTTGATGCAGAGGCTCGTTGGGTACGCAAAGGCAAGCATTATCGGTATGGGTATAAGAAACACGTGCTTACCGATGATCAAGGCTTGGTAGAAGCCCT
>NZ_JRAR01000074.1:0-30021 GCF_000768935.1 Porphyromonas sp. COT-290 OH860
TAACCGTAAAATCCCCATCCCTGAGGGAAATATCCCTCAGGGATGGGGATAGGGGGATAGTATTCAAGTCTCCCAAAGCGGCTCAAACACTCAAAAAACACCGAGAAAGATACAAGAACCTTTGAGTGGCGCATTGCGCAATAGTCTCAAAATGCTGTTCAACGGTCTCATGATATATGTGCCAAGGGGTGTACCAGAACTTGTGTTCTGATACACCCCTTGGGTTTTGTATGCAGGTGTCGTTTAGCGATTATGTTGTTATTTCTTCACATTGGGTAGCTCTAGGCCGTACCCCTTTTTGCGGTCTACCGTCTTGAGTATGAAAGCTAGGAAGAAAGCAATCACGCCGAAAGAAGAGAAAATAACCATGGCGTACTTGTAGTCCATTGGTTGGCCTGCTTGAATAGAACTATTCGTAGCCTCTAGTACCGCTCCGATAAGCATTGGCACAAGTAGCAGACCCACATTCTGTACCCAGAAAATGGCCGAATATGCAGAGCCAAGTACCTTGCCGTCGATGAGCTTGGGCACTGATGGCCATAGTGATGCAGGTACGAGTGAGAAGCTAACACCAAGTACGACGATCGTCGCAATCATTACCACGTAAGAAACAGTCTCGCCCGGCACGAATGGATAGAAGGCGAATACTAGGTGGCAGCCAGCCATCATGATAGATCCAGCCATGAGCATTGTAGCCCCCTTGCCATAGTAGTCGAGTATCCCTCCGATGATTGGTGTCATAAACAAGGCACCCATAGGGAAGATACTGAAGATACTAGCAGCAACCTCTGTCGTTACTCCTAGGTTATTGGCGATCATCTCTGTAGAGAACTTCTGGAATGGGAAGATAGCCGAGTAGAAAAGCACGCAGAGTAGAGCGACAATCCAGAAAACACTACTGCCAGCGATGAGGCGAAGGTCCGATAGTCTGAATGGCTCTTCCTCATCAGCCGATGCTTCGCCGAGCTGTTCGTCTAGTTTCTTGTCTAGAATACTATACAGAATGTAGAAGATCAGGCCTATGCAGAGGAGTAAGCTCACCACAAACACAGGACGCATGATAGATGGATCGCCTAAGTTGGCCAAGCGAGGAGAGAGCTGGAATACAGCGAATACACCAAGGCGGGCAATAGCCATCTCTAGTCCCATAGCTAAGGCGAGCTGCTTGCCTGAGAACCACTTAACGAGAATACGCGACACGGTAACGCCACCCATCTCGCAGCCGCAACCGAAGATTGCAAAGCCTACACTGGCTAGTTTGGCCGTAGCAGGGAAACTTGGGATAAAGGAGTTGAGAAATTCGTATCCAAAGCCCCCAGATCTAAAGTATTCGCTTAGGGCATAGAGCTTAATTCCGGCACCAATAACCATTAGAGTTCCAGATAGGATTGCCGTGAAGCGGATACCCATTTTGTCGAGAATTACCCCTGCGAAAATGAGAAAGAATACAAATACGTTGAGGAAAAACTCGCTACCAGCATATGTGCCGAAGGTGGTGCTAGACCAGTTAATCTCTGTTTCCAGCATCGTCTTGAGCGGAGAGAGCACATCGACAAACATATAGGCAAAGAACATCGTCAGGCTGACGAGGAATAGCACAGGCCAGCGCATAAAGCCGTCCTTGAGTGTAGTTTGTTGTTTCATCTGGTTTTAATTGTTATGGTGATAACTGATAAAATGAATTCTATTTGCGGTATGCCTCGAGCAGATCCGCTACGACAAAGTTACTTCCTCCGACAAAAATCAAGTCGGAGGTGGCCGATGCCTCACGAGCTGCATCGACCGCTTCTGCCACAGTTGAGTAGGTTAGTCCCTTTAGTCCCAGAGAGGAGGCCATCTGAGCTAGTTCGACAGCTGGCATGGCTCTCTTTACACTCGCTTGAGTGAAGTAGTACTTAGCCCACGAGGGCAAGAGTTCTAGTACGGCAGATACGTCCTTGTCGCTAGCCATACCGAGTACGATATGGATCTGAGCATAGCAGTACTGGTAGCGCTCAAGTTGTTTCACCACGAGTGCTATCCCTGCTTGGTTGTGTGCAGTGTCGCAGATGAGGCGAGGGTGCTTGCTCAGTGTTTGCCATCGACCTTGCAGCCCTGTAAGCGTCACAACACTAGAGAATCCACGAGCTACGCTTGTGGCCGTAAGGGTAAACTGATCTCGCAGCTGTCCAAGAGCAGTTAATATGGTTGCTGCATTCTCCACTTGGGCAAGCCCCATGAGCTCTCCTCGTATGCCCCCCCAATCTCTTGTTTTGTAGAGGTAGCCGATGTCCATTAGGGTTGCCTCTTGTAGTACTCTACTCTCTTCGGCTAGGATGAGAGGGGCAGAGCATTCGCGTGCTTTGTCTGCGAAGACAGCCTTGACCTCTGCGTTTCCCGAATTGCCGAGCACGATGGGGGTATTGGGTTTGATGATGCCAGCTTTCTCTCTGGCTATATCTTCGAGCCTATCGCCTAGGTATTGTGTGTGGTCTAGGCTGATGTTGGTGACTACACTGAGCACTGGGTTGATAATGTTGGTACTATCTAGTCGACCACCTAGGCCGACCTCTATAATAGCTACATCGACTGCTTGACTACGGAAGTACTCTAGTGCCATCATTGTGGTAAGCTCAAAGAAAGAGGGGTGTAGCTCCCCGACAAGATCTCTAGCCCGCTCGACGAAGTCTACTACGAAGCTCTGCTCGATCATCTCTCCTCCTACTCTGATGCGCTCTCGGAAATCTACGAGATGTGGCGAAGTAAATAGCCCGACTCTGTACCCAGAGGCTTGCAGCACCGCAGCTAGTGTATGTGAGGTAGAGCCTTTGCCATTAGTCCCCCCGACATGAATGGTTTTGTAGGCGTGGTGTGGGTGCCCAAAATACCGATCCATAGCCTCAACGGTGTCTAACCCGGGCTTATACGCCGAACCCCCATCTTGCTGGAAGACGGGGGTTACGGAGAATAGATAATCTATAGTTTCTTGATACGTCATTGCTAGAGGGCGATACGCTCGATCGTCTGATCACGATCGGGACCAACGGATACGACTGCAATAGGAACGTCCAGCTCCTGCTCGATGAAGGCAATGTACTGCTTGAGCTCTGTGGGAAAGTCGGTGTCGCTCTTGAAGCCACTAGAGTCGCATTGCCAGCCCTTGAAGCTCTTGTAGACAGGCTTGCATGCCTCGCTAAGCTCATATGGGAAGTCTTGTGTCACAGTGCCATTGATTTCGTAGCCTACGCATATCTTGATCTCCTCGAAGGTGTCCATGACATCGCTCTTCATCATGATGAGCTTAGTCACTCCATTGAGCATTACCGTGTAGCGGAGGGCTACAAGGTCGAGCCAACCACAGCGGCGCTTGCGCCCCGTTACAGAACCAAATTCGTGTCCTAGCTCACAGAGTTTGTCACCTGTGCCATCGAATAGCTCGGTGGGGAAAGGACCTGACCCGACACGAGTACAGTAGGCTTTGAAGATACCGTACACATCACCTATAGTACGAGGAGCTACACCTAAGCCAGTGCAGCAACCAGCACAGACTGTATTACTGGAGGTAACGAAAGGATAAGAGCCGAAGTCAATGTCTAGTAGTGAACCCTGAGCCCCTTCGGCGAGGACGCGCCGATCCTCTCGTAGAGCCGCATTGAGTAGCTGCTCGCTATCGACGAAGCGGTATGCTTTGAGCGCCTCTATGGCCTCTAGCCATTTGCCCTCAAGCTCCTCCAGATTGCCTAGAGGGAAGCTCATCGACTCTAGAATGGAGATGTGGCGTGCCTTGGCTGCCTGATACTTCTCTAGGAAGCCTTGCTCTATATCTCCTACACGTAGGCCATAGCGCCCTACCTTATCTGTATAGGTTGGGCCAATTCCTTTACCCGTAGTTCCTACCTTGGCATCGCCCTTAGCTGCTTCGTTGGCTGCGTCTAGGAGGCGATGTGTGGGCATAATGAGGTGAGCTTTGCGAGAGATAACCAAACGGCTTTTTAAGTCGTGCCCACTGCGAGATAGCCCTGCTGCCTCCTCTATGAAGAGTACTGGGTCTAGTACTACTCCGTTGCCGATCACATTGATTTTGTCGCCTTGGAATATCCCCGATGGGATTGAGCGTAGTACATACTTCTCACCGTCGAACTCTAGCGTGTGTCCTGCATTGGGCCCTCCTTGGAAGCGGGCTACGATATCGTACTTGGGCGTCAGGACGTCCACGATCTTACCCTTGCCCTCATCGCCCCATTGGAGACCTAGCAACACGTCTACTTTTTCCATGCTCTACGTTATATATATGATAGATATTTTTATTATCAAATAATTAGGTCTGTCGAATTGGTGGTGAAAAATAGCTCGGTGCCCTAATGAGCTAAAGCACCAATAGCCAAGAGCTACATCGCCAAAGTACACCCCAAAACAAAGAAACCTAAGTGGAGCCACTGCATACAGATGCCCCACTTATCTTCAACGCCTACAAATATACTCCTTTTATTTTTTCTCGCCCTCGGTTGAGAGGTCAAAAAAAGTAGAGGCAGCGCCAAAGTTTATATTCTGGCACTGCCTCTGTTGTAGGGCTTTTGGTCTCCTTCTTAGTCTTATAGATTGAAGGACATACCTAGGTGCAGGATAGAGATCCCTGTACCTACCTCTGTGAAGATACCGAATTTGTCTGAGAACAGATAGCGAGCACCTAGAGAGATACTAGGGGCAAAGCTCGTAGCCGTACCACCTTCTTTGGGATAGAGCTCTAGACCCGCACGTCCTGTGATATAGGTATCTAGATTATCGACGAATTCGTAGTGAAGCGAGATGCGTGGGCCGACGAAGAGGGCTAAGTTGCCACGTTTGTCTGGGTGGCGGAAGCTCTGGTACTCAAACTCTGCACCCAAGCCGATGGATCCATACTCAATTAGACCATCTACGACAGAGCGTTCATAGCCGATAGAGATAGGAGGGACCGTTTGATGCTTGGTTTTCACTCCTAGACCTACGCCGAGGTTGAGCATATTGCTCCCCTGCTCAAAAGTGCTCTGAGCCTGAGCCTGACTAGCACCGAAAGCCATACCTAGGGCACATAGTGCAGAGAGGATTAGTTTCTTCATTGTTAGTTATTGTTAGTTTGTTGATGTTCTTAATTTCCCTAGTGGCAAAGATAACCAAATTTAATCTTTATTTATAATTCGTGTGTGCATTACCTCTATCTCTTCGTCAAATATGCCAGATCCTGCCAGAGTTTGTCTTGTGGGATAGGTGCCTCTAGTACGAGCTCGACACCACTGACGGGGTGCACGAAGCGTAGGCGCCTAGAGAGCAAGCTAATGCTCCCGTCGGGGTTGCTACGTGGTGCACCATACTTAAGATCGCCTTTGATAGGGCAGCCGATAGCCGATAGTTGGCAGCGGATCTGATGGTGCCGCCCCGTGTGTAGATCCACTTCAAGTAGATGATAGCGCTCTCCAGAGGCAAGTAAGCGATACGTTAGCTCGGCTCGTTTGGTATTTGGGCGTGCCGTTTGGTAGGCATAGCTCTTATTTTGTGCCTCCCGTCTGAGCAGATAGTGTGTGAGTTGCTGCGACGGCACTTCTGGGCTATGGCATACAATCGCCCAATAGGTCTTTTGTATCTCGCCACGCTGGAGCATGGCGTTCATGCGGCTGAGCGCCTTACTTGTTTTGGCGAAAATAACCAAGCCTCCTACTGGTCTGTCTAGCCGATTGACCAACCCGAGGAAGACATTACCCGGCTTCTGATACTTCTCCTTGAGCCAAGTCTTGAGCCCCTCTACCATTGGTTCATCTCCTGTCTTGTCCCCCTGTACGATCTCGCCCGGGCGTTTGCAGACGATAAGTAGATGATTGTCTTCGTAGACTATATGTGGCTGCATCACTATCTATATCACATCGGCTACGGAGGTGTGTCGGGCTTTACTCTGTCCGTAGCTCCCCTTGAGGCGCACGACGACACTCCACCGTAGCCGATGCCATTGATATTCTTATCTCTATAATCTAGGTTACTAGCAGTTCATGCCACCACAGACGTGGATCGTCTGGCCAGTTACATAGCTAGACAGGTCGCTAGCCAAGAATGTAGCTACGTTGGCCACATCTTCTGGGGTGCCACCACGACGCATGGGGATCTGAGCTTCCCACTCCTTGCGTACCTCTTCGCTTAGAGCACCGGTCATATCAGTGACGATGAAGCCGGGAGCGATACTATTGGCACGTACGCCACGTGAACCCATCTCCTTGGCGATGCTCTTAGCTAGACCAATCATGCCAGCCTTAGAGGCAGAGTAGTTAGCCTGACCAGCATTACCAGACACGCCAACTACCGAAGCCATATTGATAATGCTACCAGAGCGCTGCTTCATCATCACTGGGGTTGCTGCGTGGATTAGGTTGAAGGCCGACTTGAGGTTCACGTTGATTACTAGATCCCACTGCTCCTCTGTCATGCGCATCATCAGACCGTCACGTGTGATACCTGCGTTATTGACCAACACATCTAGACGACCAAAGTCGGCTACGATCTGCTTCATCAATTCGTGTGCAGCCTCAAAGTCTGCAGCGTTGGAGGCATAGGCCTTGGCACGCACGCCTAGAGCCTGCAGCTCGGAGATGAACTGCTCTACTGTTTCATCGATCTTGAGGTCGGTGATGATTACATCGGCACCCTCCTTGGCAAACTTCTCAGCGATAGCACGACCGATGCCTCGTCCTGCACCAGTCACTAGAGCGACTTTATTGTCCAATAGTCCCATTTCTTCTTTTACTATTATAGTTAATGATATATATGTAGCTGTAAGTTCTTCTTCTACTCAGGCCTTTTGTCTTGCTTGCGAATGCCTCGGGTAATGAGGTGGCAAACATTCTCTCGGATCTGAGCATACTCATTGTCGCCACTTCTGTGGCGTGCGTGTCCGCTAATATAGGGTACCTCCATGCCTTTGATGGCGTTCTGTAGCAAGTACGCCATAGTAGCAGGGTGGGGTATATCGAAAGCTCCTTGCTCTATGCCTACCTCTAGGATATCTTGTATTAGCTTCTGCTCATAGAGGTCGAAGCTAACACGTGCTTTCTCTACAGACCAAATATCTCGGAAAAACTCGGCCCTTAGTGTACCATTGCGCAGTACGACCGTCTTCATAGCCTCTAGGTGTACGTATATCAAGTTGATTAGCTTGTCTTCGGGCGAGAGCCGTACACGGCTGGCTATCTCTAGCTCTCGGCGCAGGTGGTCGAGCTCTTTGTGTATGACAGCATGATAGATCTCTTCCTTGTTTTTGAAGTAGGTATAGAGCGTACGACGCCCACGATTGGCCGCATCTGCGATATCGTTCATCGTCGTGTTCTGTACCCCCACTCGGGCAAATAGCTGACGAGCTACATCAATCATCAAGTCTTTTGTTTTGCTTAGTGCAGCCATTCTTGTCTTTTCTCTACTTCTTCCAATATCTGGTTTTATCCTTGTACAAAGGTAAGAATTTGGTGCGCACTTCACAAATTGGGCCGATTTGTGCATAGAGGTTGTGAGTATAAGTAAGCAAATAGCTAGATAAATCTGTAGTGTGCAACTGATCTTGTGTCTGGGGGTAGGGGTAAGTTGTTTGGATTACTGCTCGGAAATATAAATTGGCTGTTAAAATATGATAATGAAACTCGGGTCGTTTTCTGTATTAATTAGGGGTGTTTAGGAGGGTCAATAAGGAGAGGGCGCCAAGATTGATGGGAAGATTTATTAGCTTTGGTGGACTAATCCATTATGATATGCCCACAAATTCTCAAAGATTGATGGGAGGAAATGCCAAGAAATGACCTAGAGGTGCGATAATTTTCTTCTTGATCTGTTGTATGTATTTGATTAATAGATGTTTGTGTTTTCTTCGTTCTGCGGCACTTATTCACACGAGGCTGGTGTGGGGTGCCCAATCGAGAGCTAGTGCAGTCTGGAGCCTGCTAGAGGGCAAATAAGGGGTTATAGGTTTCCTCTCAAGCGTTTTTGCATTTTCCCGTCAACTTTTGATAAACTGATCTAAAATATAAATTGGGGTCTTAGCAATCTGCGCATCGCTGAGATCTGAGCCAAGGGCGGAGGGTAATAACACTTGGAGGGGGGAGGTTGGGGCGATATGCCAGAGTGTGCTACCCCTCGCCAAGAGATAATCCCTCGGCTTGTAATGTGATATTTAATGGTTTTTAACTGTGTTTTGTAGTGTAAAAGTATTGAAAATCGAAATAATGGTATTATATTTGCATCGCCTTTGGTTGGGGAATAGACTTCTCTATGACTCAATTCAGTTTCTAGGCAATTATTCAAAACGACTTTACTAGCACGGCCTTATCCCTCAGATCATATCCGTTTGCTTCTATAGCATACTGGGTTGTCTGTTTCGTCAAATCTCATTAGACTTATATGGAGTAAGGTGCAAGCAGTGCATTTATCATCATAATTATCAGGATTATGCAAAACTACAACATCACGGAGCTAAGCGACAAGACTCAAGAGGAGCTCTTGGAGATTGCTTCGAAGCTCGGTCTAGAGCGACCAGCATCATCACTTAAACAAGAGCTTATCTACGCTATCCTAGACCAGCAGGCTGTGAGCCTAGCAGAGGTGCAGGCTGAGCGCAACAAGGGTAAACAAACCGTGGAGAAGAAGCGCAGAGGTCGACCCCGTAAGGAAGATAAGGTAGAGCCGACGCTATTCGCTGCTGAGGAGAACGCAGAAGAAGCTACCGAGGCACAGCCTCAGGACAAGACAGAGGAACTGCAGTCTGCCCAAGGGAAAAGACGAGGTAGACCCTCCAAGGCAGACGAAGAGGCTAGACGCCGTGCCCAAGAGGTTGTGGCTAAGGCAGCTCAAGCCGGGCCTGCCGAGGCAGTAGCAGAGCCTGCTACACCCCAGCCAGCAACCGAGGCAGTGCGAGAGCCAGCAGAAACTCCTAAGCAGGAGAAGCAGGCTCCTGCCCAAGAGGAAGTATCCCCTCAAGAGCAGGAAGCAGCCCCCAAGCAAGAGCTTGCCCCCGCTCCTAAGCCAGTAGCCGAGCCTACGAGCAAGAGCGAGCAAACAGCCCCAGCCAAGCCAGCTGAGGGGACTAAGTCAGAGATGCCGGTAGCGGGTAAGATTGTCTTCCGACACAAGAATGCCAACTCGGTACTAGATCAGGTGCTACCAGCCTTCAACCCTCCCGCCGTACAGGAGAAGAAAGAGAAAGAAAAGGAGCAGATCATAGTCAAGCAACTTGAGGAAGAGATAGAACTTGAGGGTATCCTAGAGGCCTCGGGCGTGCTGGAGGTAATGCCCGATGGCTACGGCTTCCTGCGCTCGGCAGACTACAACTATCTATCTTCTCCAGACGACGTGTATGTATCACCTCAGCAGATCAAGCAGTGGAGCCTGCGCCCCGGCGACCTCGTAGAGGGTAGCATTCGCCCCCCACGTGAGGGCGAGAAGTATTTCCCTCTCATGTCACTTATCAGCGTCAATGGCTGTACGCCAGAGGCTATCAGGGATCGCATACCTTTTGACCACCTGATCCCGCTCTTCCCAGAGGAGAAGTTTACCCTCGAGTCGCCCAAGTCGCCCAAGGTAGACGACAAGATCGCCATGCGTGTGGTGGATCTGTTCTCGCCTATTGGTAAGGGGCAGCGTGGTCTTATCGTGGCTCAGCCCAAGACAGGTAAGACGATGCTGCTCAAGAATATCGCCAATGCCATCGCAGCCAACCACCCAGAGGTGTATATGATTGTACTGCTCATTGATGAGCGCCCAGAGGAAGTGACAGACATGGCCAATAGTGTGAATGCAGAGGTGATTGCCTCTACTTTCGACGAGCCAGCAGAGCGTCACGTCAAGATCGCAGAGATTGTCCTCAATAAGGCCAAGCGACTCGTAGAGAGTGGTCAGGACGTTGTGATCCTACTTGACTCTATTACTCGTCTTGCTCGTGCCTACAATACGGTACAGCCCGCCTCCGGCAAGGTGCTCTCGGGTGGTGTGGACGCCAATGCACTACAGAAGCCTAAGCGTTTCTTCGGTGCGGCTCGTAACATCAAGGACGGTGGTAGCCTCACGATCCTAGCCACTGCGCTACAAGAGACTGGTTCGAAGATGGACGATGTGATCTTCGAGGAATTTAAGGGTACGGGTAATATGGAGCTTCAGCTCGATCGTAAGCTCGCCAACAAGCGCATCTATCCAGCGGTAGACCTTGTGGCAAGTAGCACACGTCGAGATGACCTGCTACTCAACGAGGCAACACTCAACCGTATGTGGAATACACGTAAGTTCCTCTCGGATATGAACCCAGTAGAGGCTATGGAGATCGTGAAGAAATACATGGAGATGACGGCATCGAATGCAGAATTCCTGACCGTGATCAATAGCTAGTCCGATAGACAATATCATACAAAAGCATAGGGGCGAACTCAACTAAACGAGTTCGCCCCTATACTTTTTGAGATTCTATGACTAGCTAATTCATTTACTCAGGTACATAGATGATTTCGCCATTCTCAAGCTCGTAGGCAATGCCTACTTTGCGTCCTTTATTCCCGCTCTTAGTCTGGTCTTTGCTCGGGGTATATTTGTTGATTTTGTTACCCTCCTTGGTGATGATCTCCATGTTGTCCTTGCCTGGGTTCTTGACGATAGAGAAGTCCTCCTTGCCGAAAATCTCGGTCATGTTCATGTGCATCACCATCGCTACCATTAGCGACACGGCGAAAACCATTGCTACATCGAAGAGATTGACTACTACGCTTAGCGGATCTCCGTCGTCGGACTTGCCTAGCAGGCTGCGACGTTTGTTTTTTCTGCTCATGGTTTCTCTTAGTTAGTCAGTCGTGCAGACATTAGCTCTAGGGCATTCATCTCTTCAGCGTACCAGCGTTGCTTGTACTGCTGGGTTACTAGACCAACAAGGCTGATTACCAACCCCACGACTGTAGTGGCAAAAACGATTTGCATATTGTACGCCATGCCCTCTATATTGCCAGTGGAGAGCCCCATGAGTGCAGGTGACATAGAGATGAGCGTCCCGATAAGCCCAAGGACTGGGCCGACCTTAGCCAAGAGTTTGCTGGTAGATAGATCTCGATCGCTCTCTACCTCGAATTGGCTGAGCTGGTAGTCTACATCTGCTTGAGTGAGATTGGCTGTGCCTATGAGCGCTAGCGCATACTTGCCTACGAGGCTGGTCTTGATCCCCTCTAGTTCTGGCCTCATAGCTCTGATGTCATGGCTGCTTTTTTGCTCCAGATTGAGCAGGGCGAGTCGGCTACGACGTCGGAGCATGAAGGTGTTGTAGAAACTGCCGAGTAGGATTAGTGCGCGAACAAATAGGATCAGCAAGATGATGATGTTGGGTATGAGCAGGCTGTTCGATACCCAGAAGAGCATTTGTGTAATAGTATTCATTTATCGTTTTGTTATTAGTCGTTTAAGTGAAGGTATCAGTCTGCCGAGGGTGAAGCACACGACGAATAGACCTAGAGCAAGTAGTAGACCACGCCAAGGAAATTCGTATTCGGGTGCAGCGTAGGTCATCTTGTCGTCTACCGTGGTGATCAGCCCTAGCACGAAGATGAAAAGCGATGAGAGGAACAAAATCTCTAGACGCATCTCTCGCTCGGGCAGTAGGTAGCGCATCAGCCAAGGCATTATGACGAAAAAGAGAGCCATACCGACAGCAAGGCCCAGAGATATATGGCCGAAGTCGATGCCGGGTAGCGCAAAGATCAGATTGGTCTGTGCGTAGAATAGGGCAGGGAATACGAGAAGAGAAGGGTAGAAAGTCAGGATCTCCTGTACCCAGTGCCTTAGTTTGGGGCAAGGGCGCTCCTGACCTTGATCTCGACGAAAAGAAACAAAGGTAAAGAGGACGAAGATCATAGACTCTAGCGTGACTAAGATAGCAATATACTCACGCAGCTCTCGGTTCTCGATATAGCCTCCTATCCCCGAGCGTGTCTGGCTAGATGCCAAGTCGGAGATCATATAGAGGAATACCCCGACGGCTAGAGCGTAGACCCAGCTCACCCACCTTGGGGCATGGCTGAGCTTGACGCTGGCCACAAGACAGACGATGAGCATCAAGAATTGGACGATTAGCTCCATTATAATCTACTACTAGGTTAGGTAATTGAGGTATATCCCGAGTCTTTATAGATACACCGCAAGCGAAGCGAATAGCGTACGCCCCGGAGATACAGATGATGAGGCATTGACGCTCTTGGGTATGAAGTTGAGAAGGTTGTCGCCTCCCATCGTGAGCTTAATCTTATGCCTCCAATCTAGCGATGCCCCTAGACGCACTATGTTGTAGGGCTCGTAGGTAACTAGGGTGTAGTCGCCTAGATTCTGATCGAATAGAGCTGTAGATACGGCAGCCGAGAGGCGTGTCGAGGCATCGACCGATAGACCCCAGTCCTGCCAGCGGTGTACGTAGCTCAGCGTAGCCGTCATATTGTGCGGACGAGTAGGGACGGCGAGCATCTCTTGTCCTGCCTTGTTTTTGACCTTGAGCAAATCTCTGATGTAGGCATAGTCTAGGTTGAGGCGAAGCTGCTTGATGATCTGCCAGCGCAGGCTCAGCTGAGTCTGCCAGAGCTCCGAGATGCCTCGAGCGTTGAAGAAGCGGCGTACACGTCCATTCTCTTCTTCTCGGTTGAAGATTTTGTTCGTGATACGATTGTAGGTCGCTTGCAGAGTAAGGTTGAGGTTATTGCCGATTTGGATTTCTGGAGCAAGACTAATCATACGGCTGACCTCGGGCTTTAGCTCAGGGTTACCTTTAATCCTAAACATACCATTGTGATCCCAATCCATGTGCAGCTCCTTGGTAGATGGCGAGCGGAACCCCTCCGAGTAACTCGCCCTGATGCGCCACTTAGTTTGCTTGTAGAGCATCGTTAGTCTAGGTGTAAAGTGGCTGCCAAACTCCGAATGGAAGTCTTCTCGGAAGCCGATCGTTGCCGATAGACTTGGCTTGATGCGCCACTCGGCCTGCCCATATAGAGCTATTGTAGATGAGCTGTAGACATTGCCCTCTGCATTGATGCGGTCGCCCGAAACACTCTCCCATACGGCATCGACACCAGCATTGACGAGTACTCTATCTCGCCCGTCTTGTCCGAAGTTGTATTGTCCTCTGGCTCTATTGGTCCCTAGCTCAAAGAGTGGCAGATACTGATCCTTAGTCGCCGTATAATAGTAGTAGGAGTGAGTGTAGCCAGAGTGATTGTAGGAGGCAAAGATGCTGTGCCGAGCATTGGGAGCATAGCTAACCCTGCCGCCGAAGTCTGTACTGAGGTAGTGGTTGTTGATTTTGTCGTCCCAGTCCTGCATACGATAGCTGCCGTAGCCGTATAGAGTAGCGTCCCAACGGTTGTCTACGGAGCGATAGCGCAGCTTCTCGCCTACATTCCAAGTCTTACCGCCATGCACGACGAAGGGTTCTCCTTCTGTTTTGATTTTGTACCCCGTGGCATGGTTGAAGTTTAGGGTTGTCTGTGAGGAGAGGTCGCCGAACCTGAGTCCTAGTAGTCCGTGGTAGCGCTGAGCGCCCTCGCTGCTATAGTCGCCAGAAATTGTTCCCGAGAGCTTTTTGTGTACGTTTTTGGAGATGAAGTTGATGACACCCCCGATCGCATTGGAGCCATAGAGAGCCGAGGCTGATCCTCGAAGGATTTCGATGCGCTCAATGCTGGCGATATCTATTCGGTTCAGATCGACGGCTCCGTTGCCCTCGGAGTTGATCGGCTCTCCGTCTAGCAAGAAGAGGACGTGGTCACCGAGCATACCCTGCACAGTAATGCGTGTCTGTGCTCCGTGCATACTGATCTGGATCCCGGGGATACTCATCTGTAGAATGTCGTTGATGGATCTGGGGTTCAGTCTGTCGATGTCTTGGCGTGTAATCAGCTGGGTCATTACGGGGACGCTCTTGAGTGTACGTGGAGCCAAGGTCCCCGTCACCACGCATTCGTCAAGATGCTGGATAGAGTCGGTGGGAGCGATAGCACTATAACTGGGGAATGTGGCTACCCCTGCCAGTAGAATCGCATATATATAGTGAAGACGCATAACAATCTATTAGGTCTGGATAAAGAAAATAAGAGGCTAGATAGAGTTTGCCATTAGGTAAAAGCCTACGTTACTCATCAACTAGCCTCTTGGTAAATATGGTGTTGGTAATGTGTAGATGCTTATTTGATTAGGGAGGTGACTACTATCGCCTCCCTAATCTCTTCTTCGTCTTACGCTACTGATGAGGAGCATATTGCATCTTAACGTGAACAGTCTTGGCGTGAGCGTTGCGGTAGTCCACGATCTTGATCTTCACAAACTTGCCTTTTGCGGTGCGAATGAGATAGACCTTATTGGACAGAGTGAACTTAGCACCACCTCTGCCGTGAGAGAAGTCAATGGCACCAAGCGTACCCTTGATGAAGATGGGTAGGCCGTTGGGGCCAAGTTCAGGCTTGCCGTCTGGGCCGATCTTCACGGTTTGGAAGGTCGTCAGTAGAGGATTGGCTCCGCCCTTCTCTTGCTTGATATCATGTTCGCCCTTTTTGTTGTGAGTTTGGGTGATGATCTTGGTTTCCTTGTCCACCACGAAGTCCGAGGCGTTGGGCAGAGTCTTTAGTTCGTCTGTCACTTCCTTGAGGTCAGTAGCGAAGGCTCCTCCTTGTCCTTTGCCCGAAGCACCGCTGTTGGTGCGGATATCGGTAAAGTGGAAGCCCAGATCCCATTCGTTGCTGTTCATAGGATCTGCTACCTCAACGAGCTTCCCTTGCTCGAGTGAGAAATACATCCACTTGCCATAGTCGGTGGCGTCGATGCTAACCTCCTTCATGGTTGTCTGCTTCTTGGGTTCGTCTTTCTTCTTGTCGCAAGATACTGCGAATACCCCTGTGGCTACTAGAGCCAGACTTAGAAATAACTTTTTCATTACGTTGTTGATGTTTGAGAGATAACTACTATTTTGATGAATGTTTATAGTCTTCGGATTTTCTGCATATACTGGTATAAATTTTCGTATATACGAAAATAATTTTTTGTATATACTCCGATAAATTTTCGCATATACGGAAATTTAGGGCTGTTTATTGCGCCTAATTACTCGCGATTTTTGCGCTTACGACGCAGCAGTAGAACTAGTGCGATGAAGATCAATAGAGATGCTCCTGCGACGATGAACCCATTGAAGCCCATAGAGCCCTTGTCGTCTTGCTCCAGCGTGCGTTCGTTCTTGCTCATCACGACGCCATCTTTGTTTGTCTGCTCGGTCGCTTCTCTGAGGGCCTGCTGCTTCTGCTGATACACCTTGGCTTGCTCAGGCGACAGACGCTGGGCGATGAATTGCTGTAGCTTTTGGTTGCTTGAGGCCATTCCTCCGCCGGTAGCACCGAATTTCTCGGTCAGATCCGTATGCGTCTTGATGAGTTGCTTGACTTCCTCTTCGGTCGCCTGCCACATTCCTTTGCGTATCGTTTCGAGCATCACGGCCGTAACCTCCTGCATGGCTCGAGGATTGACGTTCTCGTAGGTCTTGGGAATGTCGAGACCTAGCTTATCCTCCACATAGATTTGGTAGATCTCTCTCCAGAGTGCGTCCTCGATTACCTCGGGCTTGGCTACGTCCCAGCCGTATGTATTGGTCACAACTTCCGTTAGACGGCCAAGGCTAGAGGCTCCACCCTGCATCATCTCTTTGACGAAAGCAGGGTTGAGGATCGTTGTTCGGCTCTCCACTCCGATGGCTTCCTTGAGATCTTGCATACGGAAGTTATTGCGGTTGCGATAGTCTGCGAAGTACGCATCAGGATCTTTGCCCGTCACGTTGCGTACGGTCAGATTAAGTCCGCCCATAAACTCATATACGTGGTCGAGGCTCAGGGCTCCCCAAGTATTGCTCTGGCGTGGCTGTACCACCACATCGGTATTGGCTAGAGCGGCACGGAAGAGAGGCTTGCTAAACTGCCCCCATTCGTCGATCGTCGAGTAGGAAGCTCCCATATTATTGAGGTAGACCTCGGCGATTTCGCTGTCGTTCTCCCACTTGTCGCCGGCGGTAATCATCTCTTGGATACCTGTGCCGTACATACCATTGATGCCGCCGAATATACGCTTGGTCGAGAGTGCACGTGCTTCCTTGGGCGACATACCAGCATCTACGAGAGCCTTCTCTGTATTGATAGCTCCGTCTGCTACATAGTTGTCTTGCTCTTCCTTGGGGGCAGAGGCTGCTAGCTCTATGGCCTCGGTGATGAGCTGCAGGCGAGAGGCGGCTAGGTCACGGAATTGCCCCGAGGTCTGGATCACCACATCAATACGAGGGCGGCCAAGCTCCTTGGCGGGGATAAGGCGCAGATCCGATACACGGCCGAAGCTATCTCTTACTGGCTCGACCCCGAGCATATAGAGTACTTGGGCGATTGAGGCACCTTGGCTCTCGATAAATTCGCTGCTCCAGAAGGTGTAGCTTACCTTGGTTGGGTACTTGCCGTGGCGCTTCTTGTAGTCCTTGAGTGTTTCCTCTACGAGTAGGACGCCTTTATTCCAAGCTCGCTCGCTCGGGGTAGACTCGGCACTGATAGAGTATAGGTTGCGCCCCGTAGGTACGGCTTGTGGGTTGGCTACGGCATCGCCCCCAGAGCTTGGCTCGATGTAGCCCCCAGAGAGCGCATCGACGATGCCGTCTAGCTCGAGCTTTGGGCTGGCTGCGAGTGCTTCCTTATATCTCTGTACGTTGAGGATAGCACGCTCCGCCTCTAGGATCAAGTGTGCCTTGTCTAGCTCCTCCTTGCTCACGGCTTGCATCTGGGCATGCTGTTCGCCTCTAGCACGCTGGGCTTCCATCATATCGGATACCTTGGCTCCTGCGCTGTGCGTGCTGTCGGTCTTCTTGCCTCCGTGAGTATCGGCCGTCTTGTGGGCTTCTTGTGGCTTGGCCTGCTCTTGTGGCTTCTTGGTATGTTCGGGACGAGTGCCGATTTTGGGGATCCAAGCTGGATGTCCACCTGAGCTTGCTTTCTTGTTGCTCTTGGCTACTTGGGATTTGCCTGCGCTAGGCTTATTTCCGCCCATCATACCACGACGTTGCTTGGGAGCGGTCAGTTCTTTGGCTCGGTCAAGTTCCTCCTTCGATACTCCCGAGTAGGCGAGTACGAGGTTTTCGTCTGCTACCTTACCTGCTAGGATCTGCTCTACCAAGGCATTCGCAGGGGCGAGATACTTCTGGTGGAACGAACGCTTATTCTTCGTAAAGTCTTCCTTACCTCCTGCACGATAGGCGTCTAACTTGGCCTTGGCATAGGCGATGGGGTCTGCACTCATGGCTATAACCGTAGAGCGTAGTCGCTCTGGCGTGTAGGCTACTCCTGTGGTGTAGAGGGAAGCATTGACTTTCTCTGCCGAGATTTCTTCGGCGAAGTTGTCGATCTTCTCAATTTCCTCGTCGGTGTAGGGCTTTGAGGGTATGCTATCAAGTCTAAGCTCTCGGTGGATACCTAGTGCCATAGCATGCTTCTTGACGCCTAGTGATAGTGACTTTTTAGCTTCGCTAGAGTTCGCTTCAAAGTACTTGCGGATAGCGGTCTGTAGCTCGGCGTAGATGCCTCTCGCACCACTTGGGTTGAAGGCAGGGGTGAGGTAGGAGATCGTCGTCGCATACGAGCGGCGTTTGGCCATCATGCTTTCTCCGATATTGCCAATAGTGTAGTAGTAGAAGTGTGGCGTGTCGCCTACGAGCTGATCGCTCCAGTCCGTTGTGCCGAGTGCTACTTGCTTGCTGGGTGTAAACTCTAGCGAGCCGTGTGTGCCGAAGTGCATCATCGCATCGGCCTCGAAGCGGTGACGAGCCCACAGATAAGCTCCTACGTATGGATAAGGGGGAGGCATTTTGGCGCCGTGAGCGATGGCGAAGCTATCTGATCCGATCCCTGCCATGGGCTGAGGTAGTATGGCCACATTGCCATATTGCAGGCGTGATACGATCAAATGAGGCACGCCGTTCTCTTCGTGCGTCATGTAGACTCCGGGGGCATCTCCGTAGTCCTGCTTTAGTTGCTGTTGTAACTCTGGATCCAAGTCGCTGCCAATCCACTGAGCCAACTCATCGGCAGGGATAAGCTCTGGACTCACTTCATCGACGAACCGACGCATCTGCCCCTCGGCATACGGCTTGAAGACCTGCCCCTGAGCTACGAGATCACGCTCGAAGTCTGCCACATTGCTGGGAAGACCATCTAAATTATACCCCTCTTGCTTGAGGCGCAGCAGTGTGTTGTAGAGGGAGTGGGCGGTTTCGAGCCCTTGAGCTGCTAGAGTTTCTTGTCCCGGACCTTTGAAGAAGTAGATCGCTAGCTTCTTCTCTGCATTGGGCTTCTTCTTCAGGGCGATGAACTTATTAACAAGCGATGTGAATACCTTCAGTCTATCGGGCATTGCCTTGACTACCTCGTAGCCATCTTCGTTCTTTTCTTGAGTGAAGACCATATATGGATAGATGGCTCCGTCCAACTCGGGCATCACGATGGTCTGCGACATAAAGCCACCGACCATGCCCATAGGATTTTCACGCCACTCCTTGCGGCTCTGTAGCGTCCCTAGTGGTGTGAGCATTGGGGCATTGAGCTCCTTGAGGTACTCAACGCCACGCTCACCTTGCCCCATAAGCAGTCTGCCGTGGGCAAGGTATAGAATGATGTCGGGTTTGACTTCTTGAATGAACTCAAGCCTCTTGCTAAAGGAAGTGACTGGATACACGTTCAGACCCGACTGGCCGAGGCTTGAGATCAAGCTATCCAAGTTTTCCTTTGCTCCGCTAAAGGGGTCTGTAAATCCCCCGACGATGATGACGCTAGGTGCCCCTTCGTGGTAGTGTCCGCTGGAGCGTAGGTAGGCATCGAACTCCTCCTTCGTCTTGCAGGCTACTTGCTCATCGAGATGATAGTACACGTCGGTTGCTCCCTCGATCCACTCCTCTGGTTCGGGAGCAAACCACTTCTTTTTGTCTACATATTTACGAATGTAGTAGGCTAGATTTTGATAATTTTTCTTGTTGCCTGTGTCTAGGTATTCGAGTATTCGGGTTCCCTGTACGGAGTCTAGCCCCATGATGTTGTTTTCTGGAGTTGTCGCATAGATGACTTGTAGCGGGAAGCCCTCCTCTGTCATCTGTGTGATCTTGGCATACTCCTCTTGCGACCAATTCAGCCCCATACCGAAGACGAGTACGCAGTCGTAGTCGTCGTATTTGTCTACCTCCTCTTGTTTGAGCTGCTCGTATTTGATATGGCTAGATTGGTTGGATAGTGCAATGCCCGTGGCTTGGAAGCCCGGGAAGTTGACTAGCGCAACTTTGGTTGTTGAGCCAAATTTCCCCCAAATCCATATCCCAGATAGGACGATCAATAGGGCTATCCCCAACTTAAAAAGTACTTTCTTTCTTAGCATTACAATGAAATTAATAGAGATTTCGGAGGCAAAATTAGCCAATCACATATGCCTTAGAAATACCTACATCAGGCTAAAATAGAGGCCAGTAGGCTACCAATTAGTTAGTAATGCTGGTGGCGATATTTGGGGCGCTTCCTTCTCTTGTTTTAGCAATATGCTGTTCTCTAGTGATTTGTGTTTTCTGTGATTTGCTAGAGGCTACCTAAACTAAGGTAGCCTCTAGTGGTTACTTGGTAAAAGAAACAGGGAGAAGAGCCTGATGGCTCCTCTCCCTGCGTTTGGGGTTTGTGTATCGTTATTTCAAACGATTAGCGACGAATACCTAGCTCCTTGATAATAGCACGATAACGCTCGATATCATTGTGTAGTAGGTAGTCGAGCATGCGACGACGCTTACCGATGATCATCTTGAGTGCGCGCTGAGTGCTGTAGTCCTTGTGATTCTTCTTCAGGTGCTCTGTTAGGTGAGCGATACGGAAGGTGAATAGAGCGATTTGGCTCTCGGGGCTACCTGTGTCAGTGGCGTTCTTGCCATACTTCTCGAAGAGCTCAGTCTTCTTAGCTGAATTTAGATACATTCGTTCTTTATATTTAATAATGAAACCTTAATACCGCTCCCGCCTCACTGAGCAAGACGCTTGCGGATCGTGGCTGCAAAGGTAAGGATTTTATTTCTTAAATCTTTCATCTATCACACAATTATTTCTTTTATAGCTCCATTGGCTCCGCAAATCGCCCATAGAACTCTAGATGTTCGTTAGCGATACATCGGCTGGAGAGGTGGGCGACGCTGCTTTGGCAAACCTCTTGACTCATCTCTCGCTGTATGTGTGGCTCTAGAGCGGCGAGTATTTGCTGGGCGAACGCCTTCGTATCGTATGCCTCTACGAGGTAGCCATTCTTGCCGTCTTGGATAATATCCTCGGGGCCAAAAGACCTAAAGCTCACCACGGGGCAACCAGAGGCTAAGGCCTCCGTGAGGGTCTGTCCGAAACTCTCGAAAAGCGAGGTTGATAAAGTGAGGTCGGCGAGTTGATAGAGCTGTATCATCTGCTCAGCTTGACTGATGGAACCTAGCGTGCGAGTGTCGATGCCAAAGTCATCGCCTTTGTAATCTGCCTTAATCCTGCCAACTAGTAGTAGGGTTAGATGCTTGCATTTCTCAGGAGCGATGATTCGCAGCTGTTGGGTAACCTCTTTGAGTAGCTCGAAGCCCTTGACGCTATCATCGAGCCGAGCTGCTGCTACCAATAGATACTTACGGCTAGGGTCGTACCAAGATGGAGTAGGTAGCTCAGACACTTGTCTATACTTCTCTAGGTCTATTGGAGGGGGGATGACGATTGGTCTCTTCCCGTGCATTATGAAGCTCTGCCCGAATAGCTCGGCCTCTCGGTGGCTAACAGCGATGTAGTGAAACGGACTTCGTGCGAGAAAGGTTTTGCGCCTGCATACTTGAGCCGATAGATCACCCCTTCTATTAGATGATAGTAGAGGACAGGCTCCGCAGCCAGTGGTATAGCTGTGGCATTGCGCCAGAGTATTCTCCCCGAAAGATAGAGGTAGGTGACATAGCCCAGTGGCAGGCCATAGGTCATGTAGCGTCCACACAATAGGCTTACCCAATAGGGCAAGTCTGCGAAGCCCTGTGAGGCTTAGATAGCCTTGGTTAATCCAATGTAGATGCACTACATCAGCCCAGTCTACCCACGGATGTCCACTCACGTCGAAGCCCATATTCGCTGTGGAGATGCGCCATAGATGCTCCCGCCTCCCTCCGCTGTGAGCGAGTATCTCCAGCCGTTCGCCTGCGAAGTAGATGTCAGCACGAAGCCTATCCCAGAGGCTTTTCTTGACCCAATCTATCCGATCGTCCGTGATGCTGGGAGCATTGAGTAGGAGCAATCGTACATCAGCTCCAGCAGAGCATAGTGCCTCGAAGAGCCTACGACAGGCGTGAGCCGCTCCTCCGCCCTCTAGGGTGCGTGATATGAGCAATATCTTCATCGCCACAAGCCGTATTTGTTTTGGACGAACTCTCTAACCTCTGGTATTACCCCGAAGGGCAGGATAGCTAATAGGGCAGACACTCCCAGCACGACCGAGCGTAGTGCCATATCTAGCCAAGGAGAGCCAAGGTCGGGCAGTAGCTCGTGGGCTAACAGCATAGACAGCGTAATGGGCAGGACAATCAACATACGCTTGGAGAGCGGGTGGATACCTAGTCGCCAGCTTAGAAGTCCTTGCTGTAGGCCATAGCCCACGATTGCTGTGATGAGAGTCGACATCGCTGCGCCCATAGTTCCGAAGATAGGAATGAGGAAGAGGTTAGCTATAAGGGCGACGATGATGAGCGACAGTGTGTAGTAGAGATTCCAATGATAGTAGGGGGAACAACTGACGATAGGGTGGCTCGCCGTGAAGGTAACCTCTACGAGCTTCGCCAACCCGAGGAAGAGAAACGTGTTTTTGCTCTCTAGATAGCTCGCTCCTGCTGGCATAATACTCAAGATATTGTCCATATTGCACCAGATCCCAAGGAAGATGATGAGGCTTGTCAGGAGCTGATAAAACGAAACTTGCTCGTAGATGAGGCGTGTGCGTGCATAGTCCTTGTGCTTCATGACCGAGGCAATGCGTGCAGTGGCGATGCCGATGATTGCCCGTGTAGGACCCTCAACGATAGATACCATGAAGAAGGCCACGGTGAATACTGCCACAGATGATAGTCCGTCCCGATCGACGAAGGCTAGGAGAAGGAGATCCATACGCCCTGCTAGAGTAGTGCCGACAGTGGCCAAGAAGGCCAATAAGGTATATCGCCCGAAAGTGCGCTTTAGTTCTGGGGTAAGGAACGATTTGTCATGCCGAAAGTTGAGCCTCGTTAGGCGACTTAGATAGGTTAGACTTGTGAGCATACTTAGCCCGTATGCCAGTACAAACAACCCGATAAACTGGGGGAAGCTGACCCAGCCTAGGGCATAGATGATGTAGGAGGTAAGGAGCAGTAGTCTGAGTATGAGCTCACGTATAGTTTTGGGTACGAATAGCTTGAGTAGCTGTATGCTGTACAACTCCGAGATGGTCCAGAGTGTAAGTAGTAGAGTCAAGGGAATGACCCATAAGTAGTAATCTACGAACATTGCACTATTCCTCTCGAATAGGGCTGTGATTGGCTTGCGCAAGAGGTAGTATAGAGGTAGAGTGATACACGACCCTAGCAGTGCCACTAGGCTGATGTGGCGAAAGAACCCATGATGTATGATGCTACCCCGACCAGCCCCGAGCGAAGCCTCGTCATAGAAGTAGGGGAAAAAGCGGCTGATTGAAGTGGTTAGCCCCAGAAGACCAAAGCCCGAGAGTAGGGTAGCGACCTCGACAAGCAGGCGAGTTAGCCCCACTTCCTCTGGTGTGAGGTAGTTGGTTAGTATGAAGAAAGTCGTCAGAAAGCCAACTGCTACACCTATATAAGTAACGATAGTCCCCTTGAGGCTCTCTTGTGCTACTATATTGGCCATACCTAGTGTAGCTCTATCGGTTGCGATGATCTCGAGAGCAGGTAGAAGTCTGCCAATACGAGGCAAACCATAGCCTCTACTACGGGGACAGCACGAGGCACGACGCAGGGGTCGTGCCTGCCTCTTGCGCTTAGGCGAATCGTCTCGGCATTGATATTAGCACTGGTTTGCTCCTTGGCGATCGTAGCCGTAGGCTTGAAGGCAACCTTTAGTCTAAGCCTCTCGGAGTTGCTGATACCCCCAAGGACTCCACCCGAGTGATTGGTGCGGTGGTTGATGACACCCCCCTCGGTCGTCATCTCATCATTGACGAGGCTACCTCTAGAGCTAGCCATTGCCCAGCCATTACCTAGCTCAAAGGCTCGAGCAGCATTGATCGAGAGCATCGCAGAGGCCAGCCGAGCCGATAGTTTGTCGTAGATGGGTTCGCCCCAGCCAGTGGGTAGCCCTCGTGCGATACAGCTAACTACTCCTCCCACGCTATCCCCATCGGCCTGCACTCGGTGTATCTCCTCTTGCATCAGACGGCTCTTCTCTACCTCTGGGCAGCGAACTATGGAAGCCTCTATCTCCGCTCTCTGTATCTCGTCTAGATACCCTTGGGTAAGGGTAACTCCTCCGATAGAGCTCGTATAGGCCAGTACCTCGACGCCTAGCGTAGCGAGTAGCTGTGCGGCTAGAGCTCCAGCCACCACTCGTATAGCCGTTTCTCGTGCCGAGGCTCTGCCTCCCCCTCTAGCATCACGAATGCCGTACTTGGCTTGATAGGTGTAGTCTGCGTGTGAGGGGCGAAATACAGAGGCTAGGGCGTCATAGTCCGACGAGCGTTGATCTTGATTGCGGATAATGAAGCCAATGGGAGTGCCGAGGGTTTTACCATTAAAGATACCCGAGAGGAACTCAACACGATCTTCTTCTCTGCGTGTGGTGCTCACGGACGACTGGCCGGGCCTGCGGCGCGCCAAAGCCGCTTGTATGGCTTCGAAATCTACCGATAGACCAGCAGGCATTCCGTCCAAAACGCCCCCGATAGCTACGCCGTGGGATTCGCCGAAGGTTGTCAGCCTAAGTATCCGTCCGAATGTATTCATCTAAATGTGCTGTAAGCTAATTTATAGCCACAAAAATACACCAAACTCTCCGCCAAGCCAAGGGCCGAGTTGGAGGTTTGCCACTCAGACTATGGCTTTTGTCAGATTAGGTGTTTTTACTGCGTTACCGCATCGTTTGGTCGTAGACCAGCATTCTTTTGGGCGATCCAGTCTTGCAGTGTGATTTTGGTGAAATGCTCAGTACGAAAGTCGTTGATTAATGGAACTGCCCTATCGTACTCTGTGTGACTATATGTAAAACCGCACTTCTCTTGTACTCGTTGGGATTTTGTATTGCCTTCGAAGTAACCACACCAAACAGCTGTTTGTCCTAGATCCTCAAAGATATGCCGTAGGAGCTCATTGACGGCTTCGGGGATTAGACCCTGCCCCCAAAATGGTTCTCCAATCCAGAAGCCGATTTCGCACTCATCGTTGGCCATGTTCGCACTATAAACTTCGCTTCTTAGAGTCATAATCCCAATGCTACCGATTGCTTCCTCGGTTTCTTTCATCACAATTGCATAGGTATTGGGGGCAGACAAAACAGTTTTGATTATCTCACGGCTATTCTCAATGCTTGTGTGTGGAGGCCAGCCTGCAGCAGGTCCGATGTTGTGGTTTTGGGCATATTTATAGAGCGCTTCTGCATCACTTTCTTGCCAAGGCCTTAAGATTAGGCGTTCGGTTTGTAGGTTCATCTTGTGTTGTTACTATGATTGGGAAAATTTGAATGTGAAAGTAACTCTTTCCTTGTTTATATGCAATTGGCGATGTCCCCAGTCAGCGAGCTAAGGCTTCTCGTATGTAATCGTTGTTGTGTGCTATTGGTGTGATATCTCTTGATAGCGCTTTTTAATCTTTTGCGTTAAGATGTGTAAATGCTTTGCCTCGTTTTTGGGTAAAGTAGATGAGCTATTCTCGAAGTTTGATTGAGCTGTCTAATAAAATTGAAGGGCTGATTTTTGAGGATTGATGGATTGGTCTTGGGCGATGTGTCCACCAATTCTGTAAGATTGATGGGAAGAAATGTTGAGATTCGGGCTTCTTTTAAGTAGAATTACTTAAGTGTATGTTTTATATGTTTGTTTTACAGTGCTTTATTGAGTCTTTGTTTTAGATGCTTGTTTTTGTGTGTCAGGTCCTAAGTGCCAAAACGAGGTTGAGTGCCGTGTAGAGCTTTCTAGGGGCCAAATACGAGGTTTGCATATTTTCATCTACTCCCAGCCGTGTTTTCCCACCAATATCCGCAAGTTTGACCCAAAATATAAATCGGGCCTTCGCGAAAGCGCATTGATTCCTCGCCCTAGCTGTGTGTCATTATTCTCCAGCTGGGCAAGGACTTCGCTTTAGGTCTTGGCTCTAGCGCCCTCTATTGCAGCATTGCTTGCCTTGGCATAGCTAGAGCTAGCTCTTCCTTGCTCTCGACCTATGCAACCCTTGTTTTTGCTCATTCTGAAGAACCCAGAAGGGGCTATGGCAAAATCAAATCTGCCATAGCCCCTTCCCCTAATTCATTGTCGTTACCCTTAGGCTAGAGATCTCTGCTGGCGAAAGTATCTCCTAGCTCAAAGTTGCCCGTCGTGTAGCCGAGTTTGAACCATTTTGCTCTTTGAGCCGATGTCCCGTGTGTGAACGAGTCTGGTACAGTATAGCCTTGAGCTGCTTTTTGCAGTGCATCATCTCCAATGGCTTGAGCTGCTCGTATAGCTGACTCTAGATCCCCCTGCTCGAGAGCAATAATGCCCATTTGGGAGGCGTAGTGTGCCCACAATCCGCCGAAGAAATCTGCTTGCAGCTCTAAACGAACACTCATAGCATTGTATTCCTTCTCACTTATCTGGCCACGCAATCTGTGTACCTTATCGGTAATGCCCAGTAGATGCTGTACATGATGTCCCACCTCGTGGGCCGTCACGTAGGCCATTGCCAATTCACCCGGAGCTCGAAAACGCTCTGCTAGCTCACGGAAGAAACTAAGGTCGATGTAGACCTTGCTATCGGCAGGACAGTAGAAAGGGCCCATAGCGCTAGATGCGCCACCGCAGGCCGAGGTTGTTTGGTCGGTAAAGGCTACAAGTGTAGGTTTCTCGTACCTCTGCCCCAACTCTTGGGTGAAGATGCGCTCCCAAACTTCGTTGCAGCTGTTGAAGACTCTTAACGTAAAGGTTTTCCACTCCTCGTGTTCGTTTACCCTCGTGGGGTCTACGACCTCGGTCTGTGAGCCACCATTGCCCATGCCTCCTACGACAGAGTCTGCCATTTGGAGCATCTGCCCCGGGTCTTTGCCCAGCAGCAGGGATACTATCACGATGACGATACCAGCTATCCCTCCTACGGCGAGCTTGCCACCACCGATGCGACGACCTCTTCGATCCTCGAAGTTGCTGTTGTCGTCATTGTGTCTAAGCCATTTCATGCCTCAATCTCCTATTTGTTTATCGTTATACTGCACACTTATTCTATATGAGTTTAGTTCTCTGGAGCAGGCGTCCAGCCCTCGGCAGGCTTCGCTGGCTTCCCCATTAGGGTCGCCGAGGTGGCCGACTCTACTACGACCTGTACATACTGTCCCACTCGATAGCCTTGCTTGTCGAAGACTACCACTTTATTCTGCTGGGTGCGCCCGAATAGATGTTCGCGGCTACGCTTGCTGAAGCCCTCTACCAGTACCTCTACGGTCTTGCCAATATCCCTCTGATTGCTTTCGAGTGATAGCTGATTTTGCAGATCTATCATCTCGCTTAGGCGGCGTAGCTTGACGTCCTCGGGTACATTGTCGTCTAGATATTTGGCTGCGTATGTGCCGGGACGCTCGCTGTACTTGAACATGAACGAGGCATCGTAGCCAACCTCTCGCATCAACTGTAGTGTCTTCTGGAAGTCCTCCTCGCTCTCGTCGTGGAAGCCGCAAAATAGATCACTGCTGATCGCACAGTCTGGCATCACTGCTCTTATAGCTTCTACACGATTGAGGTACCACTCACGTGTGTAGCCTCGCTTCATTAGTTTGAGGATATGGTTGCTACCAGACTGAGCAGGAAAGTGGATATGACGACAGATGTTGGGATACTTGGCCATCGTCGCAATTGCTTTGTCGTCCATATCTTTGGGGTGAGGCGAAGTAAAACGTATGCGCATACCCGGTACTGCCTCGGCCACTGCGGCCAATAGATCGCTAAAGTCGTATGTGCGCTCTGCACTCTCGTAGCGATAGGAGTTTACGTTCTGCCCCAGCAGTGTTACTTCTCGGTAATTTTTGCTTTCGAGGTCCTTGACCTCTCTCAGTATGCTTTCGATCTCTCGGCTGCGCTCACGCCCTCTTGTGTAGGGGACGATGCAGTAGGTACAGAAGTTGTTGCATCCACGCATGATAGACACGAAGCCAGAGATGTGCACGCTGCCGATCTTTAGGGGCATCACGTCCTTATAGGTCTCTTGTGTGGATAGCTCCACGTTGATAGCTTTCTCGCCACGCTCTACGGCGCCGATGAGATTTGGCAGATCAAGGTAGCTGTCTGGCCCTACGACGAGGTCTACTCCGTGCTTGTCTATCAGCTCTTCTCGTACACGCTCGGCCATACAGCCTAGGATCCCGAGTATCATATTGCGTTTGTGCTTGCGACGGATAGCATTGTAGTACTCGATGCGGTTGAGTACTTTCTGCTCGGCATTGTCCCGTACAGAGCAGGTATTGATCAAGACAGCATCGGCCGTTTCGGCATGCTCGGTTAGGTAGAACCCGTCCATCTGCATGATGCTAGCCACCACTTCGCTGTCTGCCACATTCATTTGGCAGCCGTAAGTCTCGATAAAAAGACTTTTTTCCGTCTTAGACTGATCGGATTTAGAGTCCGGAGTCTGGGTTTGATTCATAAGAGTAAAACGTTTAGTTAGATGAATTTTCTCAAAACTTTTGCAGAACAAAAATATTCTTCCTATATTTGTGCTAGGAAAATGTAAGATTTTTCATAGTTAAGGTTTTGGTTAAATAGGTTGGAGCAAGCTGGGAAGTTTGCTCCGCTTTTTTTATGTATCTCTACACCTAGTATGAAGTAATTAACCAACTGCCTCAAATATTCCTTACAGCCCTGCTCTGTTACGAGATAAAATACTTAATTTTGACGGCATAAAATTAATAAAACTTACGGACTTGCCTCTAGGAGTTTCTTATCGGTGGTTTGGTTAATATAGTTTCGATAGTATATAACGAAGGGATCGGAAACGAGGGGTTGGGTCTGCGAGCACCGAGGATATATAGATTACTTATTATTATAGTATTGCTATGGCTTTGAAATTTATCACTGCAGAAGAGGCTGCAGCAGTTGTACAGCACAACGACAACGTTGGCTTTAGTGGGTTCACGCCTGCAGGCTGTCCCAAGGTAGTACCCGAGGCTCTGGCTAAGCGAGCACAGGCAGAGCATGCCGCTGGACGAGAGTTCAAGATCGGCATGTTTACCGGGGCAAGCACAGGCCCTCATCTCGATGGTGCTCTTGCTCGAGCTGGTGCGGTTAAGTTCCGCACTCCTTACCAGTCGAATAAGGATATGCGCAATGCAATCAATGCCGCAGAAGCTCCTTATTTCGACATGCACCTCTCTATGCTTGCCCAAGAGATGCGATACGGCTTCCTCGGCCCAGTCAATGTGGCCATCGTAGAAGCAGCAGACGTTACTGAGGACGGCGAGATTGTGCCTACTAGCGGTGTGGGTATCTTACCTACAATCTGCCGTATGGCAGACAAGATCATCGTTGAGCTCAATGATCGTCACCCCAAGGAGATCCGTGGTATCCATGACTTGTGCGAGCCACTAGATCCTCCCTACCGTCAAGATTTGGGCATTAATAAACCAGACGACCGTGTTGGTCAGCCTTTCGTCAAGGTAGACCCAGCCAAGATCGTGGGGGTAGTACGCACTAGCGAGCCCAACGATGAGAGCGAATTTGCTCCACTGGACGAGGTAACCAAGGCTATTGGCGACAATGTAGCCAAGTTCCTCGTGAGCGAGATTGAGGCAGGGCGTATCCCCGCAGAGTTCTTGCCCCTACAGAGTGGTGTCGGTAATGTTGCTAACGCCGTGCTCGGTGCCCTAGGAGATAATCCTAGTATCCCTGCTTTCAATGTCTATACGGAGGTAATTCAAGATGCGGTGATTGGCTTGATGAAAAAGGGTCGTGTCAAGTTCGCTAGCGGTTGCTCGCTTTCTGTGAGTCGCCCAGTGATTCAAGACATCTATGCCAACCTAGACTTCTTCAAGGATAAGCTACTTCTGCGCCCTCAGGAGTACTCCAACAATCCAGAAGTCGTGCGCCGCTTGGGTATTATCACGATCAATACAGCTCTTGAGGCAGATATCTTTGGCAATGTCAATTCGACCCATGTTAATGGTACACGTATGATGAATGGTTTGGGTGGCTCTGGAGACTTCACTCGCAGCGGCTATCTATCTATCTTTACGACCCCATCGACAGCCAAGGACGGCAAGATCAGTGCTTTCGTACCTATGGTATCTCATCATGATCACAGCGAGCACTCCGTCAAGATCTTTGTGACGGAGTACGGAGTGGCCGACCTACGAGGCAAGAGTCCGCGCCAGAGAGCCGAAGAGATCATCGAGAACTGCGTACACCCAGACTACCGCCCTCTACTGCGTCAGTATCTAGAGCTAGGCGTCAATGGTCAGACACCTCAGTGTCTAGATGCTTGCTTTGCGTTCCATAAGCAGATTGCTGAGACGGGCGATATGCGAGATGTAGACTGGAGCCAATATAGAGGTTAGTTATCTCTCAATCCATTATTACTAGATAGGCAGTCTGTCGGGATTTATATCTTGGCAGGCTGCCTATCCTTGAGACTATTGCGCAATGCGCCGCTCAAAGGTTCTTGTATCTTTCTCGGTGTTTTTTGAGTGTTTGAGCGGCTTTGGGAGCCTTGAATACTATCCCCCTATCCCCATCCCTGAGGGAAAT